>JACKGQ010000002.1 GCA_020631905.1 Candidatus Nomurabacteria bacterium | reverse complement strand
AGCCACAAGCACTTTATTTTAACTTTATTAACACATAATAGGTAACTTGCGGCGCGAAGTTTACTGGTTTACAATTAACCAGTATGTCAAAAAATGCAATTGAAGTTTCAGGGGTAAGTAAGAGCTTTGGTCGGCTAAAAGCGCTGAACAATGTCAGCTTAAAGGCTGAGCGCGGCAAGGTAACTGGCTTACTCGGCCCAAATGGTGCTGGTAAAAGCACTTTAATTAAAGTGATGACGACATTACTAGAACCTAGTAGTGGCAAGGTATTGGTCGATGGTGTAGATGTTTTACATAACCCAAACGAGGCCCGCAAACGCCTTGGGTTGGCCGGGCAGTATGCAGCAGTCGATGGCTTTCTAACTGGGCGCGAAACCCTACAGATGGTCGCTAGACTTTATGGCATGGATCGACAAACTTCTCGCCAGAAATCGACTGAACTATTAGAGCAACTAGACTTGGTCGCAGCTGGCGACAGACAGATTAAAACATATTCTGGAGGCATGCGTCGTCGCTTAGACCTGGGCGCAAGCTTGGTGGCAACTCCAAAAGTACTCTTTTTAGATGAGCCTACCACTGGACTTGATCCGCGTACGCGTTTGCAACTATGGGATATTATTCGCCACCTGGTAGACCAAGGCGTGACAATTTTACTTACAACTCAATATCTTGAAGAAGCCGATGCTTTATGTGACTACATTTACGTAATTGATCATGGCAAGATGATAGTTCAGGGTTCGTCGACCGAACTAAAAAATAGCTTAGGCCAGGATGTAATCGAACTAAAAGTTGCCGAGCGAAATCTCAAGAAGGCTGCTGAATTACTAACCACAGAGATGAAGCGAGATGTCGATACCGATACTCTAACTCGTGAACTTCGGCTCAAAAGCAAACACGGCGCAGACGATATAGTCATGGTCGCTGGTCTACTAAAGAAGTACAAAATCAAAGCCGAGGAACTTAGTTTGCATCGACCATCACTCGACGATGTATTCTTGGCGGTGACAGGCAAAGGTACAGGAGAAGAAAAATGAAAGGTGTAGCCGATACCCTCCAGATTGTTAAACGAAATGTAAAACGTAACTTTAGAATTCCGCAATTACTAGTGTTTAGTTCTATACAGCCGGTTATCTTTCTATTGCTGTTCAACTATGTATTTGGTGGTGCAGTTAGCGGTGGTTCAGATGTAAAATACATTAACTTTTTATTACCTGGGATTCTAGCTCAAACCGCCTTATTCGGTGCTATCCAGACAGGTGTAGGACTAGCTGAAGATCTGGACAAAGGTGTAATAGATAGATTACGTAGCCTACCCATAGCTCGTTACGCCGTGCTGGCGGGCCGGACAATTGCCGACTCAGCTCGCAACTTGTTCGTGATTATCCTTATGTCTTCGGTTGGCTTTCTGCTTGGGTTTCGCTATCAACAGGGGTTGCTAAAGTTCTTGCTGGCTGGCTTGATTATCATTTTGTTTGCATATGCATTTAGCTGGATAAGTGCCGTAATTGGAATGTGGCTGCGTGATTCAGAGACTGTTCAAGTAGCCGGCTTCTTATGGGTATTTCCACTTGTATTTGCAAGTTCGGTGTTCGTGCCTGTCGAAACCATGCCAAATTGGCTACAGCACTTTGCGCAAAATCAGCCAGTCACCCAGGTCGTAAACGCTGTTAGACACCTTACGCAGGGCGGAGTCGCCGATGGTGGCCAATACATCTGGCATACGCTACTTTGGACAGCAGGTATTATCTTTGTTTTTGCGCCGTTAGCCGTCTGGTTATACCGCAAAGTTCAGTAGTCATTACGGCTTGCGTGCAACCATCAATACACTGGTATCTGGCCAGTCCTGAGGTACGAGCTGGCCATCGATTTCAATAAACAACTTAAGCTTACCTTCGAATCTGTTCTGATTGATCCAATCATTCTGGAAAGCTCCCGAAGCTGGGTCAACACTAAAGCCAACGGCTTCGAGTTGCCTCTGCCATTCGCTCGGCGGCCAATAACAGAACCGCTCGTGCATTTCGCTATACCAGCTATCTTGGTAGTCTTTAGTTACCATAAATTCAACAGCATCGGCGCGGCGCAGTCTAGCAAAATACTGCTCATCTTTTTCGAATAATTCGTAATCTTTGATCTGATCGCCTTCAGTTTTTCGAAAATCTTTGATGAAACGCTTAAACAAGCCAAGTGTCGATAGCTTGCCAAGGTACTCACTATAATCTGTCTGGCGATCGATCGCGTATTCTTGATCGTCAGCATCCTGGCCATCGAGGTGGTTTAGCCAGATTACCACCTTTTCGTCTGGGTTTTCCGGGCAAGTGACATCTAGATTGATGTATACGCCACCTGGTGCCGTTTGTTGGAAAATCTGACTAATAAACTTGTGTAGACTATCTCGTCCAAGGTAGGAATCAATCTCGTGCGTTAATGAGATACTAATTGATGTATTGACGCTGTTGTCTGGGAATAGTTTGCCTCGCATAATATTACGTTGGTAAAAGAAAGTGTTTTCATTCCGAAACTCGCCATTGGCAAGGCGTTGCAAGCACCGATCGTAAAGCGGTTTGGCAACTTCGATACCGTATAAATCAGATTCACGAAAACGATCGTCGTTGTCGATTTGCTTTAGTAAAGATCCAGTTGCGCAGCCGATATCGATAATTCTGCCTGGCCGAATATGGGGGCCAAGAATAGCGTATTTACGTTCGGCGCCAGTATCGAAAGATTGACGGTACTTTTCGTAATCACGAGTCTCTGTTATGTCGCCCTCATCGCCAACCAATGGATCGTTATGGAGTTCGATAATTTGCTCGGCTAGCTTGTATCTGTCAAGCAATCTCTGACTACTTGGATGCATCTGTTGGATATAACTTTCGGAATCACGCCAATTGTTGCCGGCCGCCACCAGCTCCAGCAATATGTCCCAGGCGCGAGCAGCACGGTATTGCTCTGGCTGTCGGCTAGAAAGCTCAATCGGTGCAATTTTGTAGCCCAAGGTTTCGAATAGCTCAATTACACTTGGGGTTGAGGTTGCCACAATTGTGTTATCGGGAGTTAGTAATGTTGAGCCTCGGCTCTCAACCTCGATAGATTTGATTATATAGTCGGCAAACCGGTTAGATTGGCCGATATCGTTGATATGGTAAGTCAGATATTGACATGGCAAATCTGCCATAAATTCATCAACAGCAGCTTCGCGACGGTATCCGGCCAACGGATTGCGCCGAGTGTTTTGATGATTAGCTGAAGTGATTGCCCAAACCATGCAGATACTTTCATCAAACTCGGCTTGGCTACCGTCGATTAATTCGATACTGCGATTATTACTAGCCTGTAAAAAGTAATCGTGCATAAAATTACTTAATAAATGATGCCTGCCCGGAACCAATAGATATGTATACATGTACTTCATAATACTTGTTTTATTAAGTTTGACTAGTTTTAGATGAATAGTGATAAGTTGCTTGTGAGCGGGGTCGGGAGTAGCACGAGGCTACTCAACCGACCCCAACTCACTGATTGCGGGCGAGTCCGCAGGTTTGTTGCAGTTAATGCTCGATCATTGAGGCGATCAAGCCTGCTGTTTTCCCGAAGGTCTCGCTACCTCCTTCAGGTGCCGAAGCCGCCGAGGGCGACCTGGCTCATGCTGGCGGCCGACTGACTGACACGCACAGCCGACTGCGAGAAGACTCGGAACGCTGCCCGAATCTCGCTCTTGGAATTGCCGGGTGTCAGGATCCACTGATCGGGAATCCCCATGCCCGTGAACACGTCCACGAAGTCGGTGTATCCGTCGTCGATACCCATGCCGGCAATGATGTGGTGTTCCTGCCTGGTGAGGTCGGTAACCACCTGCTTGACATCGGCCGAGGTATGCCTGGAAGCGTTGTCGCCACCATCAGTCACGATCAGGGTGATCGTTCGGACGGGCACACCACCGTTGACGAAAGCCTGCGTCTTGGCGACCATGGCAGCCAAGACATCGACTGTTCGTTCGTACAGTGGTGTGTTGCCGGTGATGCGGTAGGTCTTGGCGTCCAGCTTGGACGATGTGTCCAGCGGCTGGTAGCCACCAACTGCCCCACCGTTGAGCAATGTGCTCAGCATCAGCACACCGTCGACCTCCTTGGTCGCCAGGAGGGCGTCGACGACCTCGTTCTGACCATCCATGGCCGTAGCCTTCATCGGCCCCATCGAGACAGAGTTGTCCATCAGGATGTTGACCAAGACGACTTCGCTGGCCATGACATTGTCGACATCAACGCCCATGGCAGCTTGGAGCTTGGTGTTGATGTCCGGGGTGGCGAGTACCCGCAGGGATGCCTTGGTGAGAGCCCCTTCATCGACGGCGTCGGCGAAGAGGTCGGTGATTGAATCGCTCATTGTTCCTTCTTTCGAAAGCGGTGGCTGGACAGGCACAAGAATGAACCTGTCCAGCCGGGGTGTATGTCAGAGCCGGAAGTCCGGCCAGGAAGTGATCGGATCGGTCGACTTGACCACGTGCATGCCGGCCTGACGGAAGCGCTCGAGAGCGGCCTCTGCCTGCGGCGTGAAATCGGCCAGGAAGCCGCCGTTGCCATCGGGCACGACGACTGCCGACATGCAGTCCGCCAAGATGTAAACCTTGGCGGCCAGTGCCGGGTCCTTGGCCAGGATCTCGCCGAGCAGATCGTCGATCGAGCTGCTGACGCAGTGGCTGGCGGCCTCGCCGCCGATCACGACGTAGTCGTTCTCGAGGAGCGACTCGATGAAGCGGGTGTTCTTCTGGTCCAGCGGTTCGCCGTCCCAGCGCATCAGCACCTCCGGTCGGAGCACGGAGTAGTTCTCGGTCAGCGCATTGCCGCCCTTGATCTCCGAACCCGACTGGCTGAAGCGAGTCAGCGCATGGAACATCCGCGCTTCGTGGATCACGCCGTTCAGGACGTGACCGACGCTGCCCAGCAGAGTGTGCGGCGGCCAGAGGTAAAGCTGGTACTTGCCCGCTCGCTCGAGCTCGGCCACATAGAATGCGACCTGCTTGAGCAGCCACTGGTAGTTGCCGCCGACCAACAGGCCGGCGACAGCCGGGTTGGGCGTGTAGACACCCTTCCGAATGTCTTCCGTGGTGATGATGGTGTGCGCTGCCGGTGAATTGCCGGCGGCGTTCTGCCAGAACCAGGGGAAGAAGATCTGGAAGGCGAAGTGCGTGTCCAGGGTGGTAGTGATGTTGGTGATGACATCCAGGTTACGGTAGATGAACTCCGCAACTCGCTGAATATCCTCGATCGCCCCACGACCAGAGCGACCGCCGACATACAGAGTGCCTTCCGGATAGGTAAAGTCACCCTGCAAATCGATCAGCAGCAGCTCGATCCGACGGCGATCACCGGCGGCCGGCAGGATCTTGTTGTCCTGTCGGTACTGCTCGGCAACGCCTGCCAGTGCCTGAATGTCCGGGTTATAGCCCCAGACCTCAGCATTGGTCGGTTGGTAGAAGTTTGGGAGTACGAGACTCATGGTGTTCCTTTCGGTTTGAGGGCCAGATCGATGATCTGACCATGGGTGACGGCGAAGATCCCCTTCGCATGGGTGAAGAGCCGACTAGTGTGGTCGAGGTAGGGTTCGGTGTCTGGGTAACGCTGAGTTACCTTGAGCTTTCCGGCCACGATCTCGATACGCACCAGGCCTTCATCGGTTGCCGCAAACAACAGACTGCCAGCAGCTGCAAAGCCGCGAATGTTGGCGTGCCAGCCGTCGGCGGCGTAGTCTTGCGTTTCATCAACCAACACGTTGCCGTGGTGGTCGATTACGCTAATCTTGCGATATTCCTGGCCGCCGTGCATGAAGGCAGCAAAGAACCACACGAGCGAGTCACTAAACGTGGCCGTCATGTCAATCAAATTTCCCGGAATAGGCGAGAGCGAGAAATTGTCGTTAATACCACGACCGTTGGTGTCGAACAGGAAAGCCTGCTCGAGTTCGCCGGCGCGGTAGTAGCCGAAGCCGAATGTCTCACCTGCCCAAATTACGGTTTGATCGCGCAAGACCTGGCCAACTGCCGAGTCGCCGAAGCGACCACGACGCATTAGCAGGCCGTCCTTAACCCAGAAGACGTGCTGGCTGTTGCTGGCGATTACCGGCAACTGGCCAACACTGTCAACCGACTTGATCTCCTTCGTCCCATCTGGGTTGAAGATAATCAGCCGGCCATGCTTGGCCATCAAGGTGGTGTTGCCAGCCAGCTGGAAGCGAACACTCCCATCAAGTGGGCCGTCGAGCCTAAAGCGATCCGATTCGCGCTGGTAACACGAACCATCATGCGTCAGCCAGACCATGCCTTGCTTGAAGTAACCGACAGCCAAAATCCGGTGGTCGGATGCATCGAACAACACGGTAACGACAACATCACCACTTACGGTCTGCGGGGTACGTATGGCACTTAGAGCCAACGTTCGCTGTGTCCAGAGCGAGGAGTCCAGAAGATCGGTGGGGAACTCCTCGCGGAGATCATTAACGAACACTTCGTGGAAATATTCACTCAAGGCAAGTGGCAAAACGTTTAGCGGTAGGGCTGGCTTTGGATAGCGGACTTCCGGGTGGAAAACGGTTATCCTGTGCAACGGTCGCAGGCTGGCAGCCAGCTGATGTTTTTTGTCCGCTGGCCGGAAAACGCCCCCATACGGGTCGACGTAGACCAGTGATTGCATCAACATGACAGCGTAGGCATACCAATCCGTTGTGGTCGAAAACGAGCGCGCCATCGTTAACTGTCCTTGATCCTCGGTGAGAATCAGGGGGTCGGCGAAGCGTGTCGTGAAAACCGTACACGGGTACTGGCCATACTGCATGCTATCGGCGTCGATTAGGAACGCTTGGTCGTCTTTGATCAAGACGTTAAGATCGTTAAAGTCACCAATTACCATGCCATGGTTATGTACCGCACTCAATGTACTATGCAGATCGGTGAAGATCTGCAAGACCGCTTGGTGGTCGAAAGCTTGGCTATCACGCCAGCTACGCTCACCGTAGCGTTTGAGCGGTACGGTACCATCGATCAACGGCATTGTGAACCCGACGATCTTGCCATTCTTGTCCATGACCAGTTCGTCTGGCCCGATGATCTGCGAAGGCAGACCTGTCGGGAAAGCCGGAAGCTTAGTCTGGGCAAGCTGTAGCCGCCGAGTAGCTGCGTCACGCTCAAATGGCGTGTGCACAAAATCTGGGTGATTCGGTGCTTTGTACAACTTCAGGGCTTGGCCTTTGTACTTGTAAACGTCCGCTTCACCACCTTTCCCGAGTGCCATCGAGGAGGTCAGGCGAATGGCCGCACCATTGATATATACGGTTGTCATTAGCCCTCCATTTTGAGGCGTCGGCCAACGATTACAGTCGTGTCGTCGTCGAGGAGTCCCCGGTAATGTGTTAGCTCGCCGCTTGCGCGGTCGAACTTACTAACGTCTCGGTTAACTCTCGCCAAGTAACGGCGTAATGCGTCGGGGTTGGTAAAGAATGAGTCGCTGGTCCACAGCTTATCCAGCTTGCCAACGGTTTCTTGCGAACTGCCGGGGAGCAATGAATCTTGATGATCGATCAGATCGCCAAGTCCATCGCTGGCAATCACGAAGTCTGTGAGGTCGGCACGCGGCAGTGTGATTGTGTTGATCGGTAATGCTTCGATTGGGCGGTAGAGGTTCTGATCTTCAAGTGCGGCATACCCAAGATAAGGTGGGGTACCGTCACCGTCAGTGAACATACGAGTCTCGCCGTTGATAGTCACCACACCATCGCCGACGACGATGAAGTGTGCATTATCCGGTCCAATCACAGCCGCAACAAGTGTTGCAAGCATGCTTGCAAGCACCAGCTCGTCTTGTCCGGACAGTTGCCTGGCCAGGAGCTTGAGTTGTGTGGCAATCTCTGCCAAACGCTGCTCTAAGCGGTGAATCGACCCATTATCTCGGGCTATCAAGTCCGCAAACAGTCTGACGAGCAGAAACGCGCCAAGTTCGCTATGTGGTGTGCTACCGCAGCCATCACTAACAACCGCGACCGTCGGTTCGACGGCAGAGCGGGGTAGGCGAACGAGCAAAGCGTCTTGATTATTGCGACTGGCTTCTCGATGCCGTCTCCCAATCTGGGAGGCAGTTGCGAATTCGTAAGGTTGCATGGAGCACTCCCTGACTAGATTGTTAATGAGCATGTGCAGTAAGTGTACATACCACACTATACAAAGAGTACTCCATACATAATGTAATGTCAACACTAAGTATGAAAAAATTATTATATTTTTCGACTATCGTAAGCCCAATGCAATAAAGCCTGGCGTTGTTTTCGGCGACAACTTAAATCTCCTGGACTACAGGCATTTTTGATTTGGCTTATGTGTCTGCGAATAGCTTTCCAGCGCTTTATCTGGCGGGTATCATCGTCTGTCCGCCTGCCAAGATAGTAGCGACAGTACCACTGAAACCAACCCATCGGGTCTTGGGGGTGGATCCAGCCCTTTTGTTGCCATACCTGTAACGGTTGCGAGGCCTCTATTTCGTAGTAATTAAGCATCGGGTCGGGCTTACCATTCTTCGATAATCTTGCGGACTTAAACCAGTCTATTGGGAACTCGCCAGGTATGTCTTCGAAATATGCTCCACCAAAAACACCTAGCTCGAGCATATCTTTTGGACTCAATTCTGGCTTGAACTCGTCGTGTATATCCATCAGCTGTTTATTACTGCTTGCTCAGGGTTAGCTTTTTGCCAACGAGGGATTAAGTAGGCTAAGACTGGCGGAATAATAAACTTAAAGATTATCGTCGAGCCTAGCAGAACTGAATATAACTTACTATCGATCATACCGTTATCGTGAAGTAGTTTAATAATCACGATGCTGGTGCTAAAACGTACCGATAAACCTATGCCCATAATTACCGAGCCATTCACTCCAAAGCGCTTTTTGCCTACAATGATGCTCGCGATAATTTTTGTTAGATTGGCCATTGCAGTGATAAATAAGATTAGTAGCGGAAACTGCACTAAGACGTGTGCATCTGTGTCTAGACCTACCCATAAGAAGAAGATCGGTCCGAACAAACCATAGGCGAGCGTTCTTATTTCAGATTCTAGGTGCTTAAGTTTGGTTTCGGGCAAGAAGTTGCGCAATGCCATACCAGACAATAGTGCGCCTAAGCTGGCTGCATCAATTAATTGGCCTATGCCGACAAAGATAAAGAACAGAAACATTACAAACAGAAAGAAGTAATCAAACCGATAATATCTAATTCTTTGGGCTGGCTTTCGGATACCAGTAAGCAGAATAGCCAAGCCAAACATTATACCGAGTACACTTGCGAATGTAGCAATTTTGAAGTGTGAGTGCCCAGACTGCAAACCGACTGCAATACTCGCAAGAACAATTGTGATTAGCTCGATTATATCGTCTATAACACCAATCCCCAGCATAGTCTGACCTAAGTTTGTTTTAATAACCTTAAACTCTTCCAATATTGGCAATAAAACAGATTCACCAACTGTCGCAAAAGAGGTTGCAGCCAAGATAGCGATTGGCCATTTCACGTCAAAGAAACTATATAAAAGTACAGAACCAATGGCTGCTTCGCTTAAGACGATAAACATTGAAGATGCAACAATATACTTTCCTTGTTTAAGCAAGTCTCGTAAATTAATCTCGAAACCGATTATAAACAACATGAAAAACATGCCCAGTTGGGCAAGAAAGGCGAATGCATCGCTATTAGTCTGGGCAGAAAACGGATTGTGGAAAGATAATGAGGTGCCAATCATCAAAGCTGCAAATATCCAAGGTATGCGCACTTTACGTAAAACCGCGCCGACAATTAAAGTGGCCAAGAAGAAACAAGCCAAAAACAATGGTAGATTGAATTCAAGCATCTATAACCAGTATACCATTAGCTATATCTAAAGGATTTTAAAGACCAAGCAGCTGGAGTACATATTTGGTCAGTGGGTCGGCTGTTTCCCCATATACCATTGCCCCGCCAAGCATGCCAGTTACCACCAGACTAATCACCGCTAAAATTGCCATGATCGAAACCAACTTTGGGTTAGCCAGTTTTTGGGCGAATTGCAGAATGCTTCTTTTGGTTTTTGGTTTAAGCCAATTTCTCTTAGCTGCAAACGCTACAACACTTGGCAGAAATTCAATAAACACAAGTAGTCCATAGAATATCGTAGCCAGACTCGAAAACAGTTCATGACGCTCTAGGAGGTCGTGGTCTCGGACAGTCAGTTCGGCGGCTGCCTCACCGGTCATACGGGCGACTAAGGCGCCAGCTAGTCCGATTAACAACAGCATTCGGTAGGCAAAACTCAGCTGTTTTCTGTATTTAGCAAAACGATTAAACTGCATGATGACTGCCAGGACACTGGCCAAGGTTAGTAGGGCTACGGGAAAATGGACGATAATCGGGTGGATATTGTAGTTCATATTAGACTCCTAAAATTATGAAGTCATTCTAGAGCTTCTATTGCAAGAAGTAAACGCTTATTCTTAATTGCTGAATGCTAATTTTCTCGAGTGCGCCATTATGAAGTAGTTCAACTAAATCTAATTAACCATAATATTGAAATTATTATAAAAAAGTGAAATTATATAAGTCAATCACAAGGAGATAATATGGAAATGCCACTTAGACCTGGCGTTCAAGCACCAAAAAACACTGGTCGAACGCAAACAGTATCGGAAGATCTCGGTAACAGATTAGCCGAACTTGTTGAATCTAGTGGTCGGAATGCGAGATTCGAACTAGCTGCGGCTATCGGTGGCACCGCCACAATAGCGGTTGCGGAATTATTGTCTTGGTCTGCAAAAATAGATGCAGTCGGAGGGCTTGCAATAATCGCTGCTGGCATTAACTGGCTGTCGCGCAAACAAGCTACCCAAGAAGTACAAAGCGAAATCGATCGTATGCCAAAATACGAGCTACTGGCAAATCTGCTACCTAGAATTTCAGAAGAAGTAGACACTAACGGTGTTATCGAACAGCTAAAATCGAATGATGAGCATTTAAAAAGGTCGGTTAAAAAAGTCCAAGACGAGGCGATGATTAATGCAATATACGATCAGCGAATAGTAACCGTATGGTTACTTGGGGTTATGCGCATCACAAAATACCATAGATCACAAGCAGGCTATCTTTACTGGATGGTCAAAGAACTTCATAAGCGATCGACTTGTGTCGGACCTGATGTGCAGAAAGATGATGCAAGTCGTCGACTGCATATTATGCTATGTAAATTAGACGAGTTATTGCCAATAGATCAGCAGGCCGATACCCTCGTGCCAGCCAATCAAATTACCGGAGAAAAAACCTGGGCGGGTTACCTAGAGCTTTTAAATGCTGGAAATGTTGTGAATATCGAAATGCTTGAACAGCAATATAGACTAGCGTCTGCTTAACTCTGAGCATGTACTAAATGATGTCTAGAGCTTATTCTTACGCGTAATAACCATCAGCCAGACAGTCGTGATACTGGCGGTTACCGAGCCAATCAGTGCTAACCAGAAACCAGGCTGGATACTCACGACTAATTTGTCGACCTCATCTCGAGGCATTTGGTTGAAGACCATCACTACTACAAACAACATCGGTAACAGTGAAGCAATCAATATCCAGCGCCAACGTCGCAAATAAGCTAAAGTGGTCAGTAGGGCCGAAAATGACAGCACGGTATAGGCTACCCGTTCCTTAGATTTAAGTTCGTTGGCGCCTAAGTTTCCGATATCAAATTTAAGCTTTAGCCAGTGCATTAGAGTTCCAACGAGCAGCATTAGTATGGCTACGCCAAAACTAATAACTGCAATTTTACGCCACTTATCTCCGTTACCTACACTCGCCGACATCGGTGTGGTTTGCGCGTAGTTTGGCATTGGATTGTATGCCGGTGTAGGGTTGGCGGCCGGCATTGATGCTTCTGCCGCTACCGCAGCAGGGGTTGAGTCCGCAGCTACAGGTTGCTGAGTGGGTTCCTGCATAGCAGGTGGCGTTGTTGACTGAGCCATCGGCTGCTCAGGCGTGGCTGGCATTGTGTTTACTGGTGCTGGGTTTTGTGGTGTGGCTTGATCCATCTGAGGCATCGCTGGCTGTTGAGGTTGGTTGTTTTCGTCCATCAAAAGACTCTCCTATTACTACTCATAATTTAACACGCTTAAGCTTTCGTCGCAATAAAACAGATACACCTGCAATAAACGTTGTTGCACCTATGGAAGGGTCGAAATTTGAGCGCTTTTGACTATCCCGCCAGCTTGCTCATCGAAGTCGCCACAATAAAGTCGATATTCACCACTTGAGCTTGTAGCAATATTCGGGTCATTACAGTCGAGTCCAGTGTCTTTTAAGTTCTCGAATTTTAGACCATCGACAGATGTGGCTGTCATTAGTTTTCTTGTTTCATTAACAAAGAAATACAGCACCACCTCGCCTTTGTCGTTAACTACTGCATCAGGATGCTCGGCAGTCGGAACGAGTGTACCACCAATTCGGACCCCATCCTGGACAGTCCAACTGATTAGATCATCTGATATAGCACTGTAAACATTAAAGGCTTTTAAGCCTTCGCCTGGTCTAGGTAGCTCCGAAAAGTAAGTATGCCATTTGCCGTCGCTCAGTTTGATAGGCGTAGAAATACCCGTAGTTGCATCAACCCCGTCTGGGGCAGTGATTCGAAAGCCATTTTCTTTTACAAAAGTTAGGCCGTCGACTGAGGTTGCGCTCGAAACGTTACCTTGGTCGATAAAGTACATCCGATATGTATTGTCTGCGAGTCTAATTATTCTTGGCATGCCAGCACCGTCGCCCAGACGTGCTCCAGTTTCGGCAGTAAAGTTTAGGCCATCATCACTAATTGCGCTGACAATACCTTGCTCTTGGGCAAAAGCGTAGATGCGCCAGCTACCATTGTCTAGCTGAATTGCCGACACATCGGCAACTGGCAAACCAGCCGTAACCCCAAAAGTACTCGGTTGGAGGCGTATACCATCTTCGAACTCGAGCGTTGAGTCAGAATCACTGGCTTGATTGTCTGTTTTTAGCTCTGTTTGGAGTTGATTATCGGGCTTTGACTGATTGCGTTTATATACGTAGTAGCCGCCAACCCCAGCAATCGCCAAGACCGCAACTACCAAAAATAACTCAACTATCGAGAAACCATTAGAAAGTCTTTTCATAAGCATATCTTAAAGTGCTTATGTTTGTTTGACAATATATCGTAGTTAGGCAGGGGGTTATGTTTAAGAAAATTCCAAACAAATGCTAGAATCAATCTATGTTTAAGCATAAGCAAGATGGTTTTGCGCATTATTTGTTGCTGGTCTTGATGCTAGTGGTGATTGGAGTCGTGGGCTACTTCTCTTACATTAAAGTGTTTAAAAAGGCTGAACCAGACCAGCCAAGTAGTAGCCAGACACAGAAAACATCTTCTGCCAAAACACCGAATTCTAACAGCCAAAACTATAATTGGTCGGAAATGCCTCAAGGTCCTTATCACGACAGTGTTTACTTCGTCGTGTCGAATCGGATTGATCAGTGGCCAAAAACTCCCGGTACATTACTCCAAGAACATGCTAGTGTGCCAGATGTTATCGAGAAAGATGGGGTCTTGTACTTATACTTTGTCGATGTCTCGACCGACGGTTTGCCCGAACAAATTGGTTTGCGGACATCTACAGATGATGGCGAAACCTGGAGTGATCGGCAGTTTATTGCCATCGAAGGTGTAGGCGATCGAGTGCCTGTCGACCCGGCACCGTTCTTGCTCGCGGATGGTCGCATTAGGCTGTTTTATCTAGACTTCAGCACGGCTCGCTCGGGCAGCGGCACCCATGGCATCTATTCTGCAATTTCCGAAGATGGCTTAAATTTTACTCAAGAAGACGGTGCACGGTTTGAATATAGCAATATCTACGACCCAGACGTCGTACAATTCGGTGATTTATGGCGGATGTACACTGGCACAGGTGATCTAAAGGTAATAAGCGCCACCTCAACCGATGGGCTTAACTTCACTTATGAGGGTGTTGCTTATAGCGGAGGGGCTATTCCCAACGTTATTTTAGACCGCTCAACCTACTATCTGTTTACTGGTGGCATAGATATAGCCACCTCAAATGATGGCCAGACATTTACCAAAACAAACTCAAATTATAACCCCGGCGCTATGGCAGCCGATCCCGGTGTAGTTAAACTGTCTAACGGCAGTTACTTGATGGTTTATAAGTCGAGCGACCTCAAGCCGACCGACCCACCAAAAAACTAACCACACTACATATAACTAAATAGACTATCTACATAATTTATGATAAAATAAGCTATCTATTAAGTGATAAATTTGCGAGCGGATTGTATTGAGTGAGCAGACCCAGGTTGACAAAGTAGTTACCTCCGCGGAGCTGGAGAAATTTTTGGACTCCGATTGGGAAACAAGAAGCCTATACGAAGCGATAAATCATCCAGATAAAGCAAAAGTCTTGTCTACTCTAGCATCGATAACTGTTAATCCGGATATTCTGGATGAGGATGGTAAGCGAACTAGCAATTCTCAATATGCTCATCATTCGATTGCCAGTATCATCGACTTTGGAATTAGATATTTCGCATTAACAATCGATGAAATGGCGAAAACCAAAGCTCAAGCAGCAGAAAAAGAACGATTACATGCTGAGTACGAAGGCATGAGTTGGGAAGAACGTGAAAAACGAGGTTGGTGGTCTGAAGAGCGAATTAAGGTAGATGACAGCAAGCTCATTCTAGATACTAGCTGCCTTGATCTAAAAGATGTCGCCAAGCATATGATTTCTCGCCAAATGAATGATGCATTTAATGTTGCGTACCAGGGCGAAACTCGTTTACCGTTTTTTGTGTCGTATAGGGTTGGTGCACCAGTTCAAAAAATACTTATAGCTGGCATCATCTTTTCTAAACATATTGGTGGCTTAAGCCAGGCAGAGCTTTTTGAGTCTGCTTCAATAATCGGTGGTAATACTGAAATGGTAGCAGGTGCATACCGTGACTTCGTGAGGGCAAGTTATGAAACGAGCAGATATCTAGTTTCAGGGCAGCCTGCGGGCTATGGCTACACTCGGGCAGAGGCAGGCTATGGCTTGATGCGCTCCAGTCGGCGAGCAGCCCACTATATACTAGAAGTTTCAAGAGTGTTCTGGGGACATGACTACCATATGTTTAATAATGATACAGATGGGTCCGATACCGAAATGCCGCATTTTACCAGACAAGATGCATTGTTTATGGCTACGGGTGAAATTGCCTTAAAGGTTTTAGTCGACAAAGAATCATATTTTGATCCACTCGATCCTGAACTATTCCTAGAAATACTCCGCTCCATTGAACCGAACAGTCGGGGTAAGCTGCTCGAAGATACACGTCATCTTTATGGTCCGAGTTTCGAGGAACTTGCAGAGGTTTTTGGGCTGAACACCGTAGTATCTGCAAGGGAGTATATATTTGAAATCCTTAAAACAGGCCATAACGATATTCTATGGGAGTATTACCATCGCTATAAAACTCAACCGATTATTGCTCTAGAAATCTTTCGCGGCAACATAGATTACCACAGTTATTTATTTACCGAAGGGATTTTAAATGGCGAACTTACAGATGAACATAGACTTCTCGGGATTACAGAGATTGGTGCGATAGGTATAGAGCAGCTCAAGAAGCTAATTTTAAGTATCCAAGGATTCATTGCTAGAAACGATAAAACTGCAGAGGACTACGCAAGCGAGCAGGCTAAAATCAAGGGTTCTAAAGTTTATGAAAGACTTTGGCGCGTGGCGGTTCGTTTTGACGACACCATATGGGGAAATACTTCGTCAGGCGAAATAGTAAATAAACTATATACTCTCGAGACCCAGATGGAATATCCAGAAGAAGCGACAGCGCCACTTAACACCGACACATATCAGAATAGCGGTAAGGTCGAGATTGTCGAGAGGAAGTCGGAACAAGACTCAATGAATCAAGAAGCAGAGCGCTATATCGATAGCTTCTGCGAGATTGCTAAACTTGCTTGGTCCGAAGATGAAAATCTGGATGTATATAGTGATCGTCTAAGTGATTTACACACTCGAGTTCTTCAGATACACGCTGGGCTCATACAAAAATTAGCAGAAGCAAAATCTGCGAGGCAGGCATTTAGAATCAATCAACAACTATCCGACTACGACAAAATTATCGATGGGAGTTACCTAGAAGATTTGTCCGAGGCTAGTGGTGTAACGGGATTTCTAGAGGCGTGCGCAAAACTTGGACACATCAAGCCGATGCGAGATGCCCTAAGAGAGAAAGCCTTGCGACTTGCAAAGGAGAACTTAGGTCACGAACTAAAGGTTGCCTTTAGACGCCTACTAGATAACACGAGTGTCCTAGACGACCTGAATGCAGTCTTAGAAGTAGTAGACCACTTGATTGTTCAGGAGTTTCTATTGAAGCTGCGGCCGAACGATATCAATTTTGAGGCATTTGTCAGAAGAGAGCTGTTTAACACTTCAGAAGTACGTGCAGCACTCGACAGATTGTTACGACCAAAAATGCAGTCAACTCACGTCAAAACCAAGACGCTACAGTTTATTCCTAACCGAGACATTGGCTTGGAACTGTCTGGACAAATTGGTGATGCTTGTTGGGCAACATCCTATCACAGTATTGCGGCCAGCATGCCTAACCTGACTGCCGTACTAATTGCTGAAGATATGGGTGAGCAGGTTAGATTTGTCGGTAGTGGTTTATTCATAGAGGCAACTACAGACGATGGAGAAGAGATTCTGATTATCCGGGGCTTAAACCCTATTCAGAACACAGTTAACCAGCTCGACGCTAGTGACTTTTTGGAAAAATATTTAACTTACGCCAAGTCGACTGCCGCGCGAGCCGGACGTAGGCTGGCGATGGTATATGACAAAAAAGGTAGCGCTTCAACAAACCGACCTGCTATTCACGACGCCATGTCGACACTTATGACCAATGGTCGATTAACACCAGTATCTGTGCCTGTCGAGCAAGTCCGCTTTAATGGGTATGGCTTGGAAAGCTCAATCTATTTGGTCGATGCTGCGTAGGACTTTACTTTTTTCCAAAAAAACATAACCATATAGACAAGCTGATTATTAAGAGCTAAAATCTTTGTAGCATAAAAAGGTATTTAATAACAAAAATGAAAAAATTAAACAACTCTGGCATTATCCACCATTTATTATTAATTATCGTGGCCGCAAGTGTCATCGCAGCTGTCGGCTTTACGGGTTGGAGAATATTTCTATCTAACGAGCAATCTGCCAACGCCGAAAGCGCCTGCCAATCATGGAGTGGCACAACTTCGCTCGCCGACACAATCAATAAGTACTCTTGTGTAGAAATTCAGCCAGGTACCTACGAAATCTCTAAACCAATTCCCGTTTTTGGCAAAAAGATAGTCAAAGGTGTTTCGGGCAAACGTGATCAAACAGTTCTCAAGGCAGTTGCACCGTGGCAAACTACAATTGGCGACGGTATCTTAAACGTTTTTACAGCCGATGGATTTCTAAATATAGATAGCATCACTTTAGATGCAAACAACATCGCCACCTACAGTTTAGTTTCGATGAATATGAATGTTGATAATGTACGGCTCCGAAATGGCACATGCTCGGCATTGGGTATTACCGGTAAGAACGTCACAGTCAAGAATAGTATTATCGAAAAGTCTGGCTACAAATGTGGCATAACTGGCGGTGTACCGGTTGGAGCTGGTATTTATGGCGAAGTTAATAAAAGTGCCAACGGAACTTACGATCGCTTCCTAAACCCGGTAATAGAAAATAATCTAATCGAAAGAAACTTTGGCCCAGGCGTTGATATCAATGGTGTCTGGGGCGGAACATTCAAAAACAACATTGTACGCTACAACTCAGATTGGGCAGGAGTCAGTATATACGGTGGTAGCTATTGGAATATCTCTTACAACCAGATAAGCCATCCGGCCACAAAATCTTATCAGATATATCACAAATATTGTGCCGGCGGACCATATGGCAAAAAGAGTGCTGCCCTAATCTTGTGCCAAGATACCGGAAAAGATGGTTTACTTACCAACTACAACACTGTTATTGGTAATAAGCTTTCTAGTAACTACGGAATTCTGGTTATTGGTGCCGATGAGCTCGTTAAATGGTATGCTCCTCGCCTAAACACATTTAAAGACAACGATATTTTTGGCTCGTATTATCCATGTGCCGACGATCTTAAGCTCAAGCAGTGGTACTCCGACACAAACACCTGGACTAACAATAAATGTGGCACCTATAACGGCCAACCTATACGTTTTTAGATAGCATTCACTAATTGCAAAAAATAATGACGATATATTTTCTCGATAGCAGTGCGGACTTGTTGTCTGCATTCCTGTCATGTCAAAGTACCTTCCGTTTCCGTTTGGTTTGTTAAGGCGAACTGTGCACGGTTATGCCCAAATCGCCCCAACAAAAGGAAGAAGCTTACTACACCACATTAAACACTACAAGTAAATGAGCTCATCATACAAAGCGACATCTAGTATATATAGTACTCAAATCTTGACTGAATTATTGTAATATCGCAAACAATATTGTAGAGTAGTTTCGGAACCTTACCAAATAACCGTCCCTAGTAATGGGCGATGGTTCATCACATCCAAAGGAGTGGCATGACAGTCACAGATACTAAGCCCGTGATTACGGATCGGGCGATCATCTTCCCTTCGGGGGAGCAAGTGATCGATGATCCGAATGCTGTGCTACGGTGGTGTACTCGTGCACCGCTGGAGGCAGAGCTCGATAGCGAAGAAATACGGAGAAAGAGGCCGCACCTACTGATGTGCTTCTTGGTCGACGACGTCGAAGTCCAGCGTGTGGTTGTGCCTCTAGAGGCCGGCCTGGCCCACCATTCGTTCGAATACCCCGGCGAGACCACCGTCATGATGGTTGTTGTCTGGCCGGAAAACTCAAAGTTGGGATGGCGCAAGCACATTCACCATTTGACTAAGCGGTCTGAGATCGATGGCAGATTCTTGCTCTCGGTTCTCGAGAGGGTTTACGCCGATCCGGCTGGCTTGATGGCTCAGATCGACAAGTTGGAGCGTGCAATTGACTCGCATAAGTGGGATCTGAGGCATGAGTTGGACGCAATGCGTCCGCTCCAGAAGGTCACCGATGGTATGGATCCAGACGAAGTCGAAAGACTTCGCTTGGAAGATGCCCTCGAAGAAGCTGAGTTCCGTCTCGAGCAGCACAATACTGATCCGGAGTTTCGTGAAGCTCATCGGCCGCAAGCCGATCTAGCAAAGATTTCCGAACTCGAAAGCCAGCTGGCTGGGTTGCGAGAGCAACTAAATCTGCTGAAATCGGAGCTCGAGCAAGAGCGGCGTTCGCCAGACCGCGACTACACGATTCAGTTTGTGTCGCGGATTGCTGGTTTCTATCGCTCACGGAACACTGGGCGGGAAGTGGTCGAGATCGACAGCAAGCTGTTCGCCCCGGCCAAAGCCAGTCGACTTGTCGAGTGGCTTGCAAGCAAGCACGAACGCGCCGGCCGGCCGGCCATGAACCAGTGCGATCGTCGCGACCGGGCGTTGGAGGTCTTGACCAAGAACGTCCTCAAGAAGCCGGGCTTGTTCTTGCTGGGGCTACTTGCGTGGCTCTGGAATCTGCATACGGTGGTCGTGTTGGCAATCGTTGGCATCAGGGATATCGACTACGGCGTGCTCGCTTCGCTGAAGCCCGCCTGGCGCGAAGACTTCATCAAAGAGGGCAGAAAGAAGCGACGCCGTACCAGCCGGTGGTTTACGAAGGTCGATGAGAGTGGCTGGTTGCAGGGTGCTACCAATCCAATCTTGTGGGTGTTCAATCCGCTGGTCTTTTCGATTGTTCTGCTAGGCACTTTCATCACCAGTCGGTTCGTCGGTTCGTCCCTCGTCTGGCTGTTGTTGTTGAGCCCAGTTGCGTTGGTGATTGCGGCAGGACTGATCTACCTCTTGCTGTACATCGTCTTCAAGCTGCTTTCCGTATTGCTTGGCAGGCCGCTCAACCAGCTACTCGAACGGCTCTTTGACTCCAATGCCAGGATGGAGAGGCGCCTTGCCGAGATCTCCTGCCGTGTTGGCGGTCCAGACGAACCCCTTGGTATCAACCGGCGTTCGTTGCCTCAAACCAGGCGTGTCCGCTTCGTTGCCAGCAAGGCCAAAGACTTGGTCTGCAAGCCGATTGCCAAGGTGCGTCCGGGGGATGTGAAGAAGAAGTAACCAGTTGGCGAAACTTTAGGCTCCTAGCTGGGGGTTCGCGTCTTCGGACGCGTTCCCCCAGCATGCCTTACTTTTAGAGTAGGGCTATTTATTATTAACCACCAAGTATTTAGAAGTTATGCTTCCGGCTTAAGTCTTAATATCGGCTTTACCAAAACCACTAATTCTAGATACAAAAAGTGGAATTATTTCATTATCTGGAAGCCGACAACTATGAAAATGAGCGACACTACATCTGCCAGCAACTCATTGCGAGTGTTTTGTCTCGATTTACCAATAGAAAATAATACCCATTGTGCTAAGCCCAAGAAAAAAAGGACGCCAACGCGTCCGATAATTCCCATTTGGTGCAAGATAGTTGACGCATTTCAAACATCTGCTATCAATGCACACAATGATTATAGACTAAAGCACTTGGTTGAGATATTTGGATTATCAGGCGACCTGTTGAGTGCTTCAAAGTGAGCTTTGGGCAGGCCGCCTGAGTTATAACAAATCCGTTAGTGTTGATGATAGTAATGAGCTGCTAGGGTTTTTGCCAATACCTCGTTAGAACTTACTATTGTAAGACCATCAGTGTTTTTTGTGTTGTCTATGGCAATCGGTAGTTCTGTGCAGCCTGCAATGACGGCGTCAAAACCTGTATTTTTTGCCGACTTCAACACTTTAGCTAGCAATCTACCCGCTTCTTTTAATTTATAGGCCATCACAAGGCCAATAGCTTCATCCAGCAATTTTTGCTGCTCAGAGTTTGTTACTTGAAACGCAACCTTATATTTTTTCAAATAGCTTTGGTAGAGGCTTTGTTTCTTGGATGTGCTTGATGTTAGCAGTAGGTAGGTTGTGTTAGCCTTTGATGCTTCTTTAGCTACTTCGTCAATTAAATTAACCAAAGTTGTGCTTGAATTGGTTTTTATCTTGCTCAAGTAAATATGAGCCGTATTACAAGCCATTCCTATTACGTTAGCCCCGTTTTGTTCTAGCTGTTTGACCATTGCAACAATGTCAGCTTCAAACTGAGGATTGAGAGTGCCGATATTATCAACTCCTTCTATGCCGTGATTAACCAGTACCACATCTGGATACTCACTATCCTCAACAGCATCATAGGTATCAGCTGCATATTTAAGCAGCTTTGCAAACACATCTGAACCAGCTAATGGTCCAATGCCAGATACTATCCCTATCTTTGGATTGTGCTTTTTCATATCTGCACCTCGCCGTTAAGGCTGTAGTATTGAGCTTCGTAACTTGCAAGGGTCGGAATTACCAGCTTACCTAGAACAACTGCAAGGTTACCTTGCTGCTTTTGATAGGTATCAGGCAGTATCGTCACTTGGTCAGGAGCAAGTTCAGCTTTTTGACCAAGCAGTATATAGTCAAGGAAGACGCAGGTTGGCTTAAAAGTCTCTGTTTTATGGTCAAACATTGTACCTAACCTTACGCCCGAAACTGAAACCACACCCTTTTTCAATTTCACAGCACCGTCATCAAGTAGCTCGCTTACTTTTGTCGGTGCACTCTTAGCAATCTCTGCCTCACTAAAAACGTGGGCAGCTTCCTGTTTCATAGCTTCTGCCGCTAACTCTGCTTCCTCAGTGCTTAAAAATGTGTCACCTGGCTCATGAAAGTCTTGTTCATTGTGGTAATCATCAACGAACAGAACCAAACCTGAATTAGGAAGAGTAGCCGCAAGCTCTTTACCAATTTGCCAGCCTTTAAGGCTTGCCTGTGATGGGCCGTTCACACTGTAATAGTGACCAGCCTCAATTATCGTTTTCACCTGTAAACTCCAGTAAAATTAAAAAGCTCCCTTTTCGGGAGCTATCTTGGAGCCTAATAATATTTAGCAATTACAAGGACAACTCCCGTACATACGTGAGTTGCGGCGAACTTGAATTGTAATTGCTAAATGTAGCATGTTTATTATTATATAGCTATTATGTTTATTTGTCAATGGTGCGGGTGAAGAGACTCTAACTCTCGACCTCTTCCTTGGCAAGGAAGCGCTCTAAACAACTGAGCTACACCCGCGTAAATAATTGAAATATACATGGAAGCTTATTTTGCCATCTTCCTTGGCCTGGCAAGTAAGGTCACGCCAGCGCGACCCCGCAACTTCGTTCTATCAAACAAGTTTGATGAAGAAGATTACCTTGCATCCTGCCACTGGCAGGCTTCACTCTAAACAACTGAGCTACACCCGCGCGTCATTGCTACTTCTGTCAATTTTCCGAACAGAACAAGTTCTTGGTATGAAAAATTGGGGTATGTAACAAGTACTTAGCGTCGGGGATTATAGACGTTTAGAGGTTTCTTTTCAACTGTTAAATTGAGGCGGATTGCCTTAGTAGACGGGTTAGAATATTATTGAAAGCGATAGGCGAAACATCAAGCTAGTCGGCGGAATTACCTAATGGGCCACCGAACAAACTAGTGAAGCCGAATATATCACCCAGAAGGCTAGCGTTTTTGGTCGATAAACGATCTAGTAACTAAACGAAGGGTTAAATACATGCAGAACAAAACTAAGAGCAACCATGACTACGAGAAGGAATATAACTGGAGTCATGAAAACAGCTTAAAGCATTGGCGAGCCTGGGGTAGCTGGTTTAGTTGGGGTTCACCAGTAGGCCTAGGGCTATTCTTTTTAGCAATAGCCGGTGCTATCTGGATAATTGGCAATATATAAAGCCATATCTCCAAAAAAAAGACAGTCTCTATCAGGCGACTGTCTTTTTGCTTGATGTACAATATGATTATGAATAAAACGGTACTTTATATTTGTATGTCGATTTTTGCCGGGATTGGCGGCTATATACCAACTTTGCTCGGCGATACTTCCTGGATGTCCGGCTGGGGAATTTTGGGCTCAACCATTGGCGGCATAGTTGGCGTACTAGTTGCCAGGAAATTATCGAGCGGTTCTGATATCTAGAATGTCGGATATATCACTGCACGGCCAGAAGATGCGCGTTAAAATTTAATTTAAATTTAATTTAAATTAAATTTCTAAGGGGAAGAAGACAATGGGAACAGTCCAATCTGGCAAAGAAGCCGAGCGCAAACTAATCAAAAACAGCAACGGCACTTATTTGGTAACCCTACCACTATCACTTGTCCGTGAGCTTCATTGGCAACAAGGCCAGAAACTAGTCATTAAAAGAGTTGGCCAAAAACTAGTTGTCGAAGACTGGCAAGAAAACTAGCCGATAATAGAGACAAATCAGTAGTTTAGGCTTGCGCCGCAGGTGTATAATATTCGTATGGGTAAATATGTACTTAGGTGTAAGAGATTTTTAGTAAAAAATAAACAATTAGTATTCTTTTTTAGCATCCCGGCGCTTATAGCTATTACTATGTTTGCGGTGCTATATGTGCCTAGCATGTTCTCTAATCCGCAATACGGGTTCATATATCAAAGCTGTTTATATGGTAGGTGCTATTCGAACAACAGTTATATAGTTGATTCAAGTGGAACTGTTCAGGTAGTTGACCCACTTGACACATACAAACCGAATTACGATTATCTGAGTGACAATTCACAACTTTATCTTTACGATCCACTAGACAGTAGCTCTAAACAAATCAGCTTGGAAGAGGCGCAAACCTACAGCTTAGATACATCTGTTACTTCTCCAGACGGCTATAAGCTAGAAAATTCTAGCAACACCAGTGGGCCATTTGTATACTCCTATAACGAAGGTCATGGGATCTACAAGAAGGGTTTATTAAGTAAAAAAATCGATGTAGATAATTTTTACAAAGAACAATTTTTAGGATGGGTCATCAATGAGTAACAAGCAATTACTAGACCAAATACAAACAAGTCTGAAAGCCGGCGAGATAACCGCCGACGAACTTAAAGCGTTACTCAAGAAAACCGACAAGCAAACTCAAGTTGAGCTACAGCCTGGTAAACACATTCATTTTAGTGCAACAAGCGTACTTTATTACATTGGCGGTCTGATAATGTTTGGAGCGCAGGTGGCTTTGTTGGTGCAATCCTGGGATACCTTAGGTAGTTTTGGCCGAATCGTTATGACCTTAGTGATAGGTTTAATGGTCTGGGCGTTCTCGGTGCTATTAAACAAAAACCAGACCTATGGCCCCCGCTACAAAGAAGTTGCCGATGCAGTAATGCTTACAGGTAGCCTGGGTGTTAGTACGGGTGTGTTTGTAACGATCAACGAAATAGCCCAAAAAGTTGGCAATACGGTAGGCCCTTGGCATATTGTTTATGGCTTATGTGTGATTGCGATTGCGCATTGGTTGCTCGATGCTATTGTGCGTAAAGATCTATCAATTTTGTTTGCAATGTTGGCAACAGCAGCAAGCATAACTGCCTTTCTGTTTGCAGTTCTACAAGATGTGGTTAGCGATACGCCAGAATATGGTGCTCTGTCGTTTGTGGCAGGTGCCCTAGTATTTGCAGGTTTGGCTACGGCTGTCGCCAAAGATAACTTACGAGCACATTTAAAGTATCCGGTCTGGTCGGTTTCGGCCTTTGTGGTTTTTGCGGCCATTTTTGGCCTAGCCAGTGGTGGAAACCTAAAGGTACTCTGGCAGTTGCTGTATCCCTTCATGCTCTATGGAGCGTTCGCCATCAGTGCTGCTAAGCGCTTAAGAACATTTTTGTTCACAGGTGGTTTTTACCTGTTTGCCTACATTATGCTGATTGCGATTCAGTATTTTGGCGACAATGGCGCCGGCCTAGCAGCCGCTCTGGCAATTGGTGGTATCGGGGTGATAGCTTCGGGTATATTTCTGGCCAACTTTAACGATCGACACTTTAAGCAAGCCAAATAATCTTTGATTTAGCTAGTGCACATGCTTAGAAATAAGGTATAATATTTGATGTAAATTTTTGGAGGAAAGAAATGCCAATAATAGTAGTTGTATTGATTGTAGTTGTTGTGCTTGGACTGGCTCTAGGTACGATGTATAACGGGCTTGTACGGGCTCGCAACCGTGTCGACGAAGCTTGGAGCGATATCACCGTTCAGCTAAAGCGTCGATACGATCTAATCCCTAACCTAATCGAAACAGTCAAGGGTTATGCAAAGCACGAAAAAGAAACTCTCGATGCTGTCGTTAGCGCCCGCAACCAAGCCATGGGGGCTCATGGTACTGCCGATCAAGCCAAAGCCGAGAATATGCTCGAAGGCACACTAAAGAACTTGTTTGCATTGTCCGAAAGCTACCCAGACCTAAAAGCCAACCAGAACTTTATTCAATTACAAAACGAACTTGTCGACACAGAAGACAAAATTCAAGCATCTCGCCGCCTCTACAACGGCTCTGCTCGTGGATACAACGATAAGACCCAGTCGTTCCCAACCAATATTTTGGCGGGCATGTTTGGCTTTAAGGGCAACCGCGAATACTTCGAAGTCGAAGACCGCGCAGCAGTTGAAGCACCTGTAGAAGTCAAGTTTTAGTAAGGAGTTAGTTAGCCTTGGAATCTCAGATTGCCGCGAATAATCGCAAGACTTGGGTATTATTTGGAGTGTTCTTCGCGGTCGTAGGTGCGATCGCCTACGCCGCCGGGGTTTACTTTGGTAGCTATTCGGTAACTGTTATGGCTATGGTCTTTGCGGTTGGCTATGCTCTTTGGAGTTACTATGCCAGTGCCAAGCTAGCCTTAATGCTTAGTGGTGCCCGAGAGGTAGATAAACAGGCTGCCCCCGAACTTTACCGAGTGGTCGAAAATCTGACGATTACACGCGGCATGCCTATGCCCAAGGTGTACCTTATCGACGACCCCGCCCCGAATGCATTTGCTAGCGGTCGCGATCCAGAGCATGCTGTAGTTGCGGCTACCACTGGCTTGGTGCAAATGATGGACAAAACCGAGCTAGAAGGTGTGATGGCTCACGAGCTAGGCCATGTCGCGAATCGAGACATCCGTGTGAGTATGATTGCTTTTGCACTGGTGGCAGTAATTGGAATACTTAGCGACTTTATGTTGCGATCGATGCGCTGGGGTGGCGCTGGCCGGCGTGATAACGACGATAATCGAGGTGGTAATGCGCTGGTAATCGTTGGAGTTTTGGCGGCCGCTATTTTGGCGCCAATCGTGGCCAAGCTAATCCAGCTGGCAATTTCGCGTCGGCGCGAATATCAGGCCGACACAACTGGTGCTCAAACAACGCGTTATCCGGAAGGCTTAGCACGAGCTCTCGAAAAAATTCAGAGTTATGGATCTAGCCTAAGGATTCAAAACACATCAACAGCCCACTTGTTTTTTGCTAACCCCTTAAAATCTGGAACTTTTACAAAACTTTTTAGCACGCACCCACCGATCGAAGATCGAATTGCAAAACTGCGTGAATTAGAAAATAAAGGGTATTAATTTGTGGTAAAGACATCTAAACCACGTCGTAGTCGGTCGGGCGAGAGACTAAAAAAAACCGACAAGTATCGATCGTTTCGGTTACAAAAAAAGATTCGACCGAGTAACAAACGCTTGCCAAGTTGGTTTAGTCTAACAAAACGGACTTTTAGTCATCTCAAACAGAACAAAATCATTTACCTAAAAGTTAGTCTGATTTATGCGGTGCTCTACCTGCTGCTGGTTCGAGGCATCGGCAGAATCACAGATTTGGATCAGTGGTTTAACCGGATCGATCTGAGTACGTTTGGCAAAAATCTAAACATATTTTCAGAGATAATTAGCGGGGCGACTCCAAGATCTGGAGCAGCTGGTGTATTCCAAGTGGTGATATTCACACTTTTTAGTCTTGCGTTACTCTGGGTAATACGTAGTTTACGTTCGGGTAGTAAAAAACTTAAGGCACTCGACGCCTACTATGCTGGTACCGAGCCATTTGTTCCGTACATTTTAGTTTTTCTGTTTTGTATTTTAATGTTACTGCCGATGGGACTGGGCAGCTTAGTTATCGAGACAGCTCGTCGCAACAACCTAATTATTAGCAACTGGGAGCAGGCAGGCTTTTTGGTATTTGGTTTGTTCATGGCGGCTATTAGTCTATTTCTATTGGTTGGCGGTTTATTCGGTTTGATTGTTGCAAGTCTTGGAAAGGTTCGTCCGGCCGAAGCAATTGCTATCGGCTGGCGGACAGTTCGGCACAGGCGGCCGTTAATCGTCTGGCGGATTTCTGCCATGCTTGTGGTCTGCATGTTTATTGTCACCGTAAGCGTATTGCCAGTAGTGTTCATCTATTCTGCCGCCGCAGAGTACGTTTTTTATCTGACAATCATTTTCTTACTCCTGTTTGTGCACCTATATATTTATGAGCTATATCGTGAGGTTATTGAGTGAGCCAGAGTAGGTACCGCGAACTAGTCGAGCTACTCAACCGCTATCAGTATGAGTATCATGCCCTCGATAATCCAAGTGTCGACGACGCTGTTTACGATGGTTTGATGCAAGAGTTAAAACAGATCGAATCCGAGCACCCAGATTGGGTAATACCAGAATCGGTTACTCAGCGAGTTGGCACGCAAGCAAGCGAGGGCTTTGAAAAATTCACGCATCTCCAAAGAATGATTAGTCTGCTCGACTGTTTCAGCGACGCCGAGGCTGTAGCTTGGTACGAGCGGATAGCCAAGCTTGATGAGCGTGTGGCAACAGCCAACTTTTGGGTAGATAGCAAGAAAGATGGTTTGGCCTGCGCCCTACACTACCAAGATGGCTTGCTTCAGACTGCGGTGACTCGAGGTGATGGTAATGTCGGCGAAATAGTAACCGCCAATGTCAAAACCATTCGAACCGTACCCGTTCGACTGCCGGCTGGACACCGATTTGCTCGCGGCCACACCGAAGTGCGCGGTGAGATAATTATGACCAAGGTCGACTTTGAGCAGCTAAATGCTAATAGGGCAGCAGCCGGTGAGTCTGAGTTTAAAAATCCGCGCAACTTGAGCGCCGGCACGATTCGCCAACTCGATCCGCGTTTAGTTGCCGACCGACCGTTGCGTTTCCATGGTTACGACATGTTAAGGGATGATCCAAGCGAAGTGCCCAGCAATCAGTTTGCATATCAAACAATGCACGAGCTTGGTTTTTTTGTCGACAGAGTAGCCCACCTCGAGCCAGAGCTAAGTGCGGTGCTTGAATATGCTAGCCAGTTCGACACCCTACGTCATAATTTGCCATACAATACCGATGGGTTAGTAGTAAAAATAAACGATCGACAGCTTTACGATAGTCTCGGTACAGTCGGCAAAAATCCGCGGGCTGCGATTGCATACAAATACCCAGCCGAACAAGCAACCACAGTGGTCAAAGATATTGTGATCAGCATTGGTCGAACTGGCGCGGCTACACCAGTAGCAGTCTTTGAGCCAGTAAATGTTGCTGGTACAACCGTCCAGCACGCTAGCTTACACAACGCCGACGAAATTGCCCGCAAAGATGTGCGGATTGGTGACACAGTAGTTATTTTTAAGGCTGGCGATATAATTCCACAGGTCGAGAGTGTCATCTTTGAGCTGCGGCCCAAAACTGCAAAACGCTACGATTTCGAGGATGAACTCGACAAGCAGTTTCCAGACATGCAGTTTGTGCGACCGGAGGGTGAGGCAGTTTACCGCGTAGTAGGCGGAGGAGCACTAGTGCTTAAACGAGCCCTACAACACTTTGCAGCCCGCGGAGCCCTAGACATTGAGGGTCTGGGCGAAAAGAATGTCGAAGCCCTAGTGGATGCTGGCTTAGTCGAAGATCTAGCCGATATCTACACGATTAGCAAACAGCATTTGCTCGAGCTCGAGCGGTTTGCCGAGCTGTCGGCCAGTAACTTAGTCGCGGCAATTGCCGCCAGCAAACAACCTCAACTAGAAAGATTTATCTTTGGCCTTGGGATTCGCCATGTGGGCGCTCAGACCGCCATCGATCTGGCTAATCATTTCGGTAGTATCGAGGCACTCTCGCACGCCTCGATACCCGAACTAGAGGCCATCGATGGCATCGGTTCGGTGGTGGCCGACTCGATTGTGGCATGGTTTGCCGATATCGATAATCGTAATTTAGTCGAGAAGTTTAAGAAACTTGGGCTCAAGCCTGTTTTCGAAGATAAGTCGACGGGCAAACTAGCCGGTAAAAGTTTTGTAATTACTGGTAGCCTCGAGACTATGAGCAGAGATGCGGCCGCCGAGCAAATTCGGGCGCTAGGAGGCACCTTTCAGACAAGCGTCGCCAAGGGTACAACTTATTTAGTTATGGGAGCCAAAGCTGGAGCGAGCAAGGCCGACAAAGCCCGACAACTTGGCACCGAAGTTATCGACGAGCAACAACTCCTTAAGCTAATTGATAAATAGTCAGTTTGATGCTATTATACTATTGTTCATCGTCGAGCTTTAGGAGGAAAGATGAACTGGTTCAACAAGCTGCCCAAGAGCTTGGCGATTGCAATTGCTTTCGTTGTGCCGACCGTGGTCTATGTATTGGCGCTTGGCCTGTTCGCCCAGTTGTGGTCGGACACGCTCAGCATGTGGTGGTGGCGCTGGCCAATGTACAAAGGTTCGGTCGTCGGACTTTGGTTGGCAGTCGCTACTGTTGGTCTGGTTATGACCAAAGTGCTCTACTACAAGCACGACAACTCGGCAGAGGTCTTACTTACGCAAATTGGCCTGGCGTTGTCAGTAGTCTTGGCACTGGGTATATCGCTGATAGCCGATGAGGAACTCGATGTTGTCAACCGGAGCGCAAGGCTCAAGACAACACTCGAGCAGGCCTACGGCTTGCCGGTGGCTAGTGCCCGGGCTTACGACGGCTCGACTGCGAACGCGGTTGTCGAAGTAGCCCCTGGCTGCTACGTGAAAGTCGAGGTACGTGGGAATACTCCCGCAGAAATCTCCTTGGTCTTCACGGAGACCACAGGCATCGTTCATGCCTACCGGCCGGCCGATGCAGGTCAGATGACCAAGCTGTGTGACGATTAGGTAGATTAGCCGCAAGCCGATCTACCACATCCCCCGGGGAAACCCGGGGGATTAACATTTTATTGCTTAAGCTTGCGTTTGTAGCGAACGAACGGTTTAATATAGTTATGAATAATAAAGCCATGCGGAGGTGTAGTTTGGTCGAGTCGGGGGTGGCTCCGTTAGCAGTCGTAATTCGAAACGCCGTCGAATATATAACGGGTGACGTAGTAGATGTAGTTGTGCCAAGTATAGAGGCTAACGATGTAACTCTGGACACCGAGACACTTGCCGATCCAGACTTGTCCAAAGAATGTTTTTTGCGGGGGCCACGGCAGGCTAGAGTAGTGTCGTTTGCCGGTTGCATCGGCTGTAAGTACAATCCAGACAAATGCCAAGATCAGTAACAAACACCGACGAGACTACGGTAGTCCCTCGGGTTGAGGGAACAACGTTTATTGGGGCGCCAAAGGGCTTTATTGGGCATCACCCAACATTTACAGTCCATAATGGGAGTCTCGAAACTCACCACATACTCAGGCCTATCAAATATTGTGATGGAGTTTATGTATTTGAGTGCCCATACGAGCAGATTCCACCTGCAGACAAACAACGCATGTTGTTCAAGCGTGAGTACAATCATGCGGCCAACGAAATTAAGTTAGCTACTGGCAGCTCGGGCGGCAAAGTGTTTATTAATATTATTAGAATATTGGAAGTAGTATCAAGCACACCGGTATCTGAGGAGTTATTTCCATACGGGCTTCGAGCTATCTTGTCGCACGAAAATCTAGATAGAGTCGTCGGTATTGAAATCGAAATGGTCGAGAAACTTTTGCGTGGAGAGTTTGATGATATCAAAGGCATAAATAAATTATTTACTAGCTATGGTAGACAAATTACCGAAGCCGTAATGCATGGTCCGAATCGATCAGAATATCTTTTCGAGCCGGTAGATGCTATGAATCACTTATCGGTGATGCATCTTGGCTATGCGGCCCTCGAGCTACTGCCACCTGAAGTGCTAGAAGGGTTAATTGGTGGCGAGCTCGAGGAGGACGTGCGTATCGGAGACGTCCTGGTAGCCTTGGGCTTAAATGTGCCCGATTTTGTGGCCAAGCCAATCGTCCAAGCTTAGCCCTTATACTTGATGTTGTTTAATTAATAGCTAAAATTACTTTCAATAAAGGAGATGTATGACAACCACATATAACACAGAGAATGGCGAGCCGGATTACTTAGTCGAGGTTGCTCTTGCATCCAAAGATTTACGCTGCCAAGCCATAGCTGCTCGCCTTGTAGATCAATTACTCAATTCAGTTTCTGGAGATGGAGTCGAGCGCACGGCTCTAAAAGCCGAGAACCTAAGTTTGGCTGAGCGTACCGAACTTGCCCAAAGGCTTTTTGAAGTCTACCTTGGCTATCCCGAAGCCTTTGAGTGCGGGTTTAAAAAGGATGTAGCTTTAACACCGGACGCAATCTTCCATGCATTGCCAATGATCCTACGTGAAGGTGGATTGCCGCTAGTGCAAGTTGACTGGGGTTATAAAAGGGTCGATGCCGAGACGCTAGACCAACAAGCCGAAATGCGTGAACAAGTTGCCAAGGCTTTGTGTATGCATCCGCCTAGTGCAGACTTTGTTCGAGAACATCAACTGGTACCTGCTCAGAATATCCAACTAGCTATTGATAAAGTAATCGGACTACTTAATTCGGCTAACGAAGGAACTGTTGAAGGCCAAGCGAGTCGACGACGATTTGACGGTCTGATAGACCACATCATTGATCGAGATTACGATGATGGCTACAGCAAGCTTCAAGCAACTATCGGCCAACTTGAACAAATTGTACATAGAGTTAAAGACAAAGACTTTAAATTAAAGGTTCAAATCGGTGTCAACAACTTCGACACAAGCTTGAGGGATTTAATAGCACTCTGCCGTGAGGGTGCGGAATTAGTCGAAATTGAGCATTTACAAGTTGCCGCCAAAAAGCAAGCAGCTTTCGGAGCTGTGCTTTCTGGTGAGGCAGCAAACTATATAAGCCCGAGAGACTGATCGCCCAAATGATCCGGTTGACTCAGCCAGATAATCTGCGACAATATAAGCATAAGCTCAGGCGCTTAAGGCCCAGTTGAAAACAAACAGCCTAAAACCAATATCATCCGGGCCGGGTGGGCGCGCCTGATCTTTAATTGGCAAAAGTCCTACCGCGGTTATTAGACATGCCTACCAATAACGGACAATCCAAGCCATCAAAGCGAAAACTACCTGAAAACGAGGTGGCTGTCAAGGTGCAGTCTCCACCCAGCGACCCTTTGAGCCAAAGTGTTGGCATGGTGGCACATCCTCAACCACCTAACACTGGGCTAACCAACCCTTACGCAGGACGGGTAAATCCCTACTCGAATTCCGAGCTGGTTCGTCAGCGGACCCGATTGGGCAATCAACTGTTCTATACGCTTGTTACTTTTGTCTTGCTTGGCTTGGCATTGGTTGGCTATATCTATTTGCCAAAAATATATAATCATTTTTTTAACGATCCGAATCTTGCTTTCGATCGTAGCCTAGAGAACTCGCTAAGTGTAGAGAGTGAATTTTATAGTTTAGAAAGTTCGGGTAGTCTGGGTATTTTGAGTGCCCAGCAAGATCGGGATGGTTCGGATTTTTACAACCCAAAATCTTCTGGCAAGCTACAGCTCGACCTGTTGCTCGATAAGTTTAATATCGATGCCAATATAGAATATGTGGCCACAAGCCAAGAGACTGTGGCTGCTAACCTCACAAAATACGAGATTTTTGCAGATGGTAAGCCGCTAGATAATGCCAAAACAAGCCTAGTGGCCAACAAATGGGTCGAGCTACCTAGTGTGGGCACCAGCGACGAAGATAGCTTTACGCTGATATTTTTGGGTAGCTGGAGTGAGCTAAACACAGTTTTTCGCCCGATTCCAGCTGGGATGCTCAATCAATCAGACTTAGACAAGGCCAAGCAGCTGCTGGCCGAGCATAACCCATACCAGCGCGATTGTTATCGGACAGATAAGTACATTAAATGTAGTGTTAGTCTCGACCGCGATGCCCTCAGTGCTTTTTACAGCGAACTAACGGGTGCAAAGATTTCTGAAATAGAATATTTTGCCAGCCTATGGCCTAAGTCGATGACTGTCTATATTAACCCGGCGAATGATCAGATATCAGAGATACGTTATCGTACAGATAGTGCCGATATCAAAATAGTTGCTGGCTATAACCAAGAACATGCCAAGATTGTCGAGCCAGTTGGAGCTCTAAAACTCGACGAATTTAGGCAATTTGCCAAAAAGTTCGAAGCCTCACTCTAGCTACTAGCTAATAGACTGCATGAAATTTCGTGCAGCAGTTATTAACCATTCATCACAGCCATTGGCCTCGTAATATTCCTTTGGTGTCTGCTTGAGTTCGATGCAAAAATCTCGCCACCATAGCCTGTATTGGTTAGAACGAACCATCGTATTAAATATCGAAGTTATATCATTAGGTATATAGTCGAGTTGCGTAGGTTCGAGGAATTTGGTAAACGATCTAGTTTGGCTCGTTTCTGACATTCGAATATCTACGAACGACCATGGAGATAGATAGATACCAATATCAGTTTGTTCGTCAGGAAGTTTGACGTATAGCCAGTTTAAATTGCCGGTACTACGTCTTATTTCAGTTAAACCAGAGTCAACCATTGCTAAAGCCGCTCCATCTATATCGTCAAACGCAAATAATAGAATTAGTAAGGTTGATTCTGGATTTGGACGTCTTAGCTCGATAGAACCAACTGGTATATCACCATCAAAGTCAGCATATGTATATACTCCTGGGTACAGTTGCTCGATTGAGTTCATAGAAGTCTCTTTTAGGTATGAGCGCAACTGCTCAAAAAGTACTCCATCCGGCATAGCAACAGAAACTCCAGAAAGCCTAGCGAACATATGATTGCCCACAACTCCGATCGCTCTTTTTATGGTATGTTCTGCCTCGGCAGCCTCGATGAATAATAGTCGGTCGAGATAACTTAAGTGATCGGTGCTTGACATGATATGCCAAATATACAAATAATAGATATTTTGCTCAAGCATAAGCGATACGAAAAAGATGAAGCAGGCTAGTGGAAATTCAATTTAAATTTAATTTAAATTAAATTTAAGGCCTACAATTCATCAAATAAATTGGGCTTAATATTATTAAAAACCCGCTAGATAAGCGGGTTTTTAATTTGGTGGAGCTAGTGGGACTCAAACCCACGACCTCTTGTATGCCATACAAGCGCTCTAATCAACTGAGCTATAGCCCCGCGTAGTAGTCAATCATGACTACCAAGAGCTTAAGTTTTGCAAACAAGTGGCAAAACTTCAAGTCTTGATAGTCTATTGCTACACCTCTCAAACCAAAGCAGGTTTTGATTTGGACGCAAGCAAGCTTACGATTTGCGGAGCTGATTTTAACAAATAACAACTGTTTACGCTACGCTAATCTTTTTTAGTGAAGTGGGGCTTTTACCCAGAATTCATGGTTTGCATGAAGTCTAAGGAAAAGAGTCATAGATAGAAAGTCGAGCATTTGTAGGGCAAGGTGACCAGGTGGCCGAACCGGAAGCGAGTGCCTCCGGTTCGGCCAAGTGGGTCAGTCCCAGACGACCTCGATGTCGTCTCCTTCATCGTCATCTTCCTCGTCGGAGAAAGCGAAGAGGTCGTCGGCGATTTCGTCGGAAAGATCGATGTCGCCCTGGCCGGCGAAGACGACGAAGAGCGGCGAGATCGGCCTGATAGTGCCGCTAGTGATCAGCTCGTCCATCTTGGCCTCGATCTGGGCATTGACAGCCTCGATCTCGGCCTTGACGCTGGCGACCAGCTGGTTGCCGCGCTCGTTGTTCTCGACCAGCGCTATCTTCAGACTGCGCCGCCGCTCCTCGAACTGGGTGTTGACGACGTCGAGCTGGTCGGTCGTGTAGCCGGCATAGTGCATACCGGCAAGCTTCTCATCGGCGCTGAGCCGGTACTGTTCTCCCCTCAGTCTGAAGATCTCGGCGGTGACCGCCATGGCGGCCTCGCTGGCCAAGATCTCACACTCCTCGGCGTTGAGCTCGTCGAGCCGGATCTGCAGCCTGACGAGCTCGCCAATTACTTCGGTGTCGGTGCTCATGTCGTGTCCTTTCGTTGGAGTTTTCTGGTGAGCTAGCTGGTCTGGGTAAGCAGAACAGCTAGCTCACCAGAAATCGACCCATGCAGGCACAACTCTATCTATGACTTGTTAATGTAGGTACACAAGAGGTACCAACTTATACTATAGCATAAAATACTATAATATACAATGTAAAGCCAAGTTGAACAGACTGTTATACTACAGACATGAGAATTGCGACTCACGACGGGCCCTTCCACGCCGATGAAGTCTTTGCAACGGTAGTTTTGCGCAAGCTTTTTCCAGGCGCAGACTTAGTGCGTAGTCGTAATTTAGTGGTGCTTGCCGACTGCCAGATTGTCTACGACGTCGGCGGGGTATACGATCCGAGCAAAGGTCGGTTTGACCACCACATGGCGGAGTTTAACGTGTATCACGAAAATGGTATCAAACTATCGAGCTTGGGGTTAATCTGGCAAGTTTATGGTGCAGATTACTGTAGTGGCGACCAAGAGCTTGCCGAACTAATTAACCAAAAATTTGTGATGGCAATCGATGCCAATGATAATGGCCAGGAACTGTTTGCGTTGACAGATTTTGGTGTTCGACCTAATGATATCGACCTATACATTAAAATGTTTTACCCAGCGTTCGACCAGCCTCAAGATTACAACCTAGCCTTTAGCCGCGTGCTAGATTTTGCCACAGGGGTTTTAGAGCGGGTGGTTGCTAAGTACTCTGCCGAGATGCGAGCATTAACTCAACTAAAAGACGCCTACAGTCAAACTTCTGATAAGCGTTTGCTTGTACTAAGCAACCCGCTGCCTTTTGGTGATTTTGCCAGAGATCAACCCGAACTTCTTTATGTAATCGCGCCAAATTCGATAGGAGATTCATACAATATACGGGCAATCACCGATGACGAACGTGGTTTTAACCCGAGGCAGCCTTTCCCAGCCAGTTGGGCAGGCTTGAACGATACCGAGCTCGAAAAGGCATGTGGGGTGGTTGGGGCAAAATTTTGCCATAACGGACGTTGGCTGGCAGGGGCGTATAACTTAGAAGCAGCTCAACATATGGCCGAGCTTAGCCTAAATCAGTAATAAATCTGGAGTCTTTATTTATTGCACGTTATGCTAAAATATACTCAATGATAAAAAATCGATACGGATTAATGGCGACTGCCATGGTGGTGGCTGGGCTGGGTGTAGCAATCTTTGCGGTAATGGTCTGGTACAAAGCCATTTATTTAGACGAACAACGTACTTTCTGGGGTGGAATTGATAATGCTTTGAGCGTTGGAACTGTCACTAAAAGCGGCAGCACAAACAATGCCAATCAGAATATAAGTCAGGCACAAACTTTGAGCTTCCGGGGTGATGTGGGGGTTCAGAATTTGATAACCGTAGCAAGTCCAGATGAAACTGAAAAGATTAGGGTCGAAACTCAGGGCTATGCCGATGCCGATTATTTTAGATATCTAGAACTCAAGCTAGCCGATCAGGCACAATCCGACAAAGCTGTCGATGCGCTTAATGTATGGGGTGTCAGTGACAGCGCAGCCGGCTCGAACCCTCAACTATTAGTTGAATCACTAGTTTCATCTTATGTTATTTATGGTAATTTTGGTGGTCAAACCAAAGATAACCTTAAGCAAATTCTGCGCGATGGTGTATACAACGTAGATTTTGCGACGGCTATCCGAACCAAGAGCGAGTCTGGGCGACCAGTTTATGTTTATCGGGTATCTGTAGATATGCAAAAGTTCAGCAAATTGTTCGCAGAATATATGAGGTCGCTTGGCAACGCGACTCTGGCCGGTGTGGTCGAGGCGCAATCCGACAGTTTGTCTGGAGTCACTAAAAATGTAGATCTGTCGATAGACGCTCGTTCGCGCAACATTATCTCGATTGTCGACCTTCAATCTGGCAATAACGGAGATATCTACACAGCACAGGGTGCATTCTCCAACTTTAGCCGGCCAACTGATGCTATTGATTTCAGTGAGTTACGAGCACGACTAGATAACTAGTTTAAGCTTTTTACATCTGTTAAAATACAATCATGAAAAGTATGCTGATAGCGCTCAAGAAACGCTTGTATCTGTTTGGGGCTAGCTACTTTATGTTCTGGTCGAAGCTTTCACTCAGGCGTTGGAATCCGCGCGTGATAGTGGTTACTGGTTCGGTGGGCAAGACCACCCTACTCCATATCTTAGAAGCGCAATTCGGAAGCAGAGCCCGACTTTCGCATCACGCCAATAGTGCCTACGGCTTGGCTTTTGATGTTGTCGGACTAAGGGGTATCACTGGTAGTCGCTTAAAGTGGCTATATTTGACATTGGCTGTGCCTCTCAAATCCTTGTATTTTCGTCATCATCAAGAATTTTACGTTGCCGAGGTAGATGCCGATCGTCCGCACGAAGCCGAGAAGATCGGAAAATGGCTAAAGCCAGAAGTAGTATTGTGGGTAAGTAGCGAGCACTCGCATGCCATCAACTACCCTATTAGGCCAGGTGTAGATGTAAGGCAGCAAATTGCCGAAGAATATGCAAAGCTGGCACATTTAGCTAGCAAACTTATAATCTACGACCAAGACAACAGTTTTATGCAGGGGTTGCTAAGTGATTCGAACGTAACCTTAAGTGGCGTAAAAAAGACAGATGTTCAAAACTATAAGGTTACATCGAGGAATAGCTCGTTTAAGATTGCCGGCCAGATCTACGAGTTTGCCCAGCCAATGCCAGAGTCTACAGCTTTGCAACTGTTGATGGCGCTTAAACTACTAAGTTATCTAAACATTCAACCAGTCCAAGATTTAAAAAACCTCACGATGCCCCCCGGAAGATCGAATTATTTCGACGGGGTAAATGGGCTACAAATTATCGACAGCAGCTATAACGCGCATAATGCTAGCGTTCAAACAATGGTAGATATGCTTAGCAAAATTAATCACAAACCAAAGTGGCTGGTGCTCGGAGATGTAATCGATCAGGGTGTTTTTGAAGCTGAAGAACACATGCAACTAGCCGAATACCTAAGCCACCAGAAACTAGACAAAATAATCTTGATCGGCCGACGAACCCACAACTATGTACTGCCAGTTTTAAAAAAATCAGGCATCGCTAGTGAATCTTTTAGATGGCCAAAAGAAGCCTTAGAGTATTTAAAGAAAAATTTGACCGGAAAAGAAGTAGTTTTGTTTAAAGGCAGTCAGTTTCTAGAAGGAATCATTAAGCACTTACTGGCAAATCCTGCCGACGAACAATATCTGTGTCGGCGTGAACCGGCCGCGCAGAAACAACGACAACACTATGGGGTTGGCTAGATGAAACTATTTATTATCCATGGCTGGGCTTACTCAACTGCAAAATGGCAGACAGCTCTAGACTTGCTTGCAAAATCGGGTGTCGAGCCTGTGATGTTAAATGTACCAGGCTTAACTTCGCCAAGCGATCAGGTTTGGAATATCGATAGCTACGTAGAGTGGCTGAATGAGCAACTAAAACACACAAAAAATCCAGTCGTGCTCGGGCACTCAAACGGCGGGCGAATTGCACTAAACTACTGTCTAAAATATCCTACAAAGATAAAACATCTATTACTGCTCGACAGCGCTGGCATAGCCAATACGTCTAAACTAGTAAGCTTCAAACTGAATATTCTCAAAACCTTAGCTAAACTACTCAAGCCAACAAAATTCATACCTGGTTTCAATAAGCTCATCCATCGCTTAATTGGAGCTAGTGACTACCAACAGGCACCTGCCAATATGAAACAGACACTCCGAAACATGATCGAGTCCGATAAAAACTTAGAACTTTCGAAAATCACTACTCCAGTATCTTTGATTTGGGGGCATCAAGATGGTCAGACTCCACTCAACGATGCCTATAAACTTAGCCGATTGCTACCAGGTGCTAAATCCGTCGAGGTGATCGATGATGCTAGGCACGCACCTTACGATACACATCCACAAGAGTTGGTTGAACGTCTTATAAAAATTATCGATACGGAGAAACTAAGATGATCTTCGACTCGTTGGGATCAAACTATACTTTTAAATCGGCAATCAGGTTTTTGTTGGCGACCGGGAACAAACAAGATTCTCGGCAGCTAAAAGACTACCTCAACCAAAAATATCGGGGACAATCGGAGCTCTATTACCGCGGTCGAGGAGCTTTAACCGAAGCCCTAAGGCGCAGTGGTGCCAGATCGGTGGCGGTTAATGGCTACACTTGTTATGCGGTCGAGCAGGCAGCCCGAGCTGCCGGTGTAGCGGTGGTTTACGTTGATATTGCCGAGAACAAATATCATTTTTCGATAAGCGAGTTGCAGGCTGCTTTCAAAAAACAGGCATTCGAGGCGGTGATAGTTCAGAATACCTATGGACAATCGATAGATATTGCACAGGTCGAAAAATTCTGCCAAGAACGTAAACTGGCATTAATCGAAGACCTAGCACACAGTGTGGGCGGGTATTACCCAGATGGTCGGGAAGTTGGCACAGTTGGCGATTTTACGATGTTATCTTTTGGGCGCGACAAACACATCGACGTTGTTAATGGTGGGGCTTTAGTCGACAGAAAACACGCTCAGAGTCAGCCACGAAAATTAGCTAAAGCTCCACTTTTGACTCGAAAACGAGACCGTCTGTATCCGATAATCAGCTGGAAACTAAGACGAATACTGTTCCCAGTAGGTTTAGGTGGGGTTTTTCAGAAACTTTTTCAAGGACTGGGTTTAGTAGTAAGAGCGAGTGATGGGGCAGTTTGTGATGACCGCTCACTGCCAGACTACCGAGCCAAAATAGTTTTAGCCAAATTCCGTGTGCTAGAAACAGACAGGCAGCGCCGACTTCAACTATGCGTATCGGTAGGCAGACAAGTTGAATCCGGCGACAATCCAATAAGATTGCCGATAACTGTCGAGCCTAAAAAGCGCGATCAACTGCTTTCAAAGCTCAAGCGCAAAGGCATGTACCTATTTGATATTTGGTATAGTACGCCAGTTTATCCACAGCGGTATATGTCGAGCTCTAGTTACCAGCCTGGCAGTTGCCCACGAGCCGAAGCAGTTGCCGCAAGTATAATCAACTTGCCTTTGCATATTAATGTTACCGAGCAGAAGCTCATGGAAATTAGTAATGAGCTCAAATAAATTCGATTTAAGCCTATACCCAGAAGCCAATTTCTTGGTTTCGCCTGCCTACCTGCGGTCACAGGCGGGTCTAAATCGAGTCATTGAATATATCGATCACGATTTAATTATAACTGGAGTCATCCGCGAAGCTCGTCGGGGAAGGTATTTAGAGGTTGCTGGCAATCCTTTAACCAATTGGCAAAATCCGGAGCTTGCCCAGAGGACAGTAAATAAGCTAGCTGAAATTTGCCGCCAGAACAAATGTGTGTTTGCCAGAGTTCGGCCACAGCTAGAAGCAAATCAGAACAACCTAGAGGTTTTTAAGAATTTGGGATTTGTGCCTGCACCAATGCACTTGCTTGCAGAAGATACGATTCTCATTGATCTTCGGCAAACGGAAGAAGAATTAATGGCTGGTATGCGCAAAGGCACACGTTACGAAGTTCGGCAATCTCAAAAACTAGGGATTAAGATTAATCAATTAGATATAAGTCAACAAAACATCGAAAAATTCGCTAACTTACTTGTCGAGACTGCCGATAGACAACATTACGTTGTTGGCTCAATTGAACAAATAAAATTAGAGATAGCCGAGATGGGTGTCGAGGGTATGATCGATTTGCTGGAAGCCGTCGATTCAAGTAATCAGCTTCTCAATATGGCAGTGATTGTTCGATATAACCAAGAGGCCGATTACTTGTATGGGGCAAGTAGTTTGGTGGGTAGAAAGCTACCCGGAGCCTATGGTTTACAGTGGGAGGCAATGCGCATAGCCAGACGGGCTGGCAGCACTCGTTACAATATGTGGGGTGTAGCGCCCGAAGGAGCGCCAGCCAATCACCGATTTGCAGGAGTTACGACGTTTAAAAAAGGGTTCGGTGGTGACTATTACCATTTCTTGCCGGCTCAAGATTTGGTGGTTAACAAACCAAAGTATCAATTAAATAAAGTCGTTGAAACTATCAGACGTAAAAGGCGGCATCTATGATTGACTTAAAAGATATTACCGATGAGTCAATATGGCAAGAATTTGTCCAGGGATTCGAAGAGGTAAATTTCTTACATTCCTGGCAATGGGGTGAGTTTCATAAAGCTCGCTACAAAAAAGTAATTCGGCGCGGCATATACGACGACGAAGTGTTAGTTGGCGTATACACTGGCCAGGTAGAAGACGCCCGACGCGGTAGGTACTTAGCTATTGCTGGTGGACCGTTGTTAAAAAACTGGGCTGATGCCAAACGAGTCTTTAAAGACATTTATCAGCAGGCCGATCAGCTGGGTTGTGTGTTTGCTAGAGTTCGGCCACAGTTGCGCTTGAGTCCAGAAAATCTAAAAATATTTAGTGATAACGGCCTTAGACCTGCCCCGATGCCGCTAAGTGTTGAGCATGCTGGAATAATCGACCTAGCTAAATCAGATGATCAAATATTAGCCGATATGAGTCAAAGTTTACGCCGCAAGATTCGTAAAGCTCAACGATCAGATATCAAGATAGAGGTAAGCGATAATCTCGAGATACTCCAGGACTTTATTCAGATTCATAATCAACACGCTAAGCGTCAAGGCTACGTAGCTTTTAGTCCGGAATTTATCACCAAGCAGTTCGAAGCCTTTAAAAACACTGGCAATATTCTAATCTACACGGCTCGCCATGATGATCAAATCTTAGCTCAAAACTATGTAATTTTTTACGGCCCCGAGGCCTCCTACCATTATGGCGTCAGTACTTTTGAGGGCATGAAATTGTCGAGTGCGCCACTACTGCACCTCGAAGCCATGGCCGAGGCTCGTCGACGTGGCTGCAAACGCTACAACTTTTGGGGTATTGTCGACGAAGACCAAACCAGCCACAGATATTACGGGGTTAGTCAGTTTAAGCGCAGTTTTGGCGTAGAAGAATTGAAATATATCCCAGCCCACGATTTAGTAGTCCGCCGAGCGGCCTATGCAAAGAATTGGCTTATCGAAACTGCTCGTCGTAAGATCCGTAAGCTTTAATAAGGCTTAAGCTTGCTTCTTGCCAGAATTTCAGCATACTTTAGCGAGCATGACTACAGATATAGAATGTGAGGCTAACAGCACTCCGGAATGGGCTGGAGATCTAGTTAGGAGTATCCCAAGAAAACAACTCGAGCTAGCTCGCTATGTTGTGGGTCTGATTAATGGAGAAAGAAACAAAACACAAGTAGTCCGAGAAGTATTAATAGGCTGTGTGGCCCTTAGCGATATCGGAGAAGTTGAAGGTCCGAGATTTGAAAATGCTAACTCGGCACAGGTGTCTGTTGCAAGGACTATGGATCGACTAAATGAGTTTTTTGAACTTAGGTACGGCCAACCAATAATCATCAAACCAGATTTCCATGGTCCGTACTCGGCCAATCCAAAACTTGGCCAGCAGTTCGTCGATCTGAGGGATGTCATGCTGCCAACAGTCCAGGGTGCAGACCCAACCGAATTCATGACAGAGGCAGTTGCCGAGACTTACGACCCAGGATATCAGGCCGACTACACACATATTCCTGTCGAAGTACGCGTAAAGCGAACAAGACCTAACCGGAGAAAGCTTGATCAAGCCAGAAAAATATTTATGTCTGAACAAAGCAGTGACCTTGGTGTAGCAGATATGTCGCCAGCCACAACTAACCATAACGAAGAACTAGCTTTAGATAGAGACACTCAAGAAGAATTCTTAGTTCGTTTTTGGCAGTCGTTGGAAGAATCCGCTCTGGTTATGGGGCTGTTAGATGGCAAGCGAACTTTTGTGGAAATTACAGAAGAGTTAGAGAAACTTGATATGATTGGAGTCAGAGATCCACGCTATGTTGTTTCGAGCCGTGCTAGGGCTATCAATAAGTTATATCAGGCGCGTACTGGCAAGCAGCTAATAATTTCGTCCACACAAGTGTGCCCAAGGGTAATAAATCCCGAGCTTGCTGCCGAGTTTGAGCTGCTTAAAACAACACTACTAGCCCGGTTGAGCGAACAGGCCACAGGTAGAGCCGACCATATTATGCAGATATTTGCACTGGCCGAACCAAAAAGACCACCTACATACACGGCCAGTCCTAAAAATCCTACTCCTAAATCACTGAAACCCAAGGGTGGCTCGTCAACTAATAACAAGAAGCAAAGCACCGGTAGGGGTAATGGAAGAGATAGTAAAAATGGCCAAGATGATGATCTTGTAGGGCGTTATCTGAAAGAGATTGGAAGACACGCATTATTAACACACGATCAAGAAGTTATGCTTGGCAACACGGTAAGGGTGGGCATACAGGCTTCTAATGAACTTAGCACATCGAATACACTAAGCCCATCCAGAACTAGGCAGCTAGAAAGAGCTATCAAAGACGGCGAAGCCGCTAAAGTAGCTTTTGTAAAGGCCAATTTAAGACTGGTAGTTTCGATTGCCAAGCGGTACCAATCATCAGGCCTGCCTCTGTTGGACCTCATTCAAGAAGGTAACCTCGGTTTAATGCACGCGGTAGATAAATTCGACGAACAAAAAGGCTTTAAGTTTAGTACGTACGCGACCTGGTGGATAAGACAGGCAATAACCAGAGGTATTGCTAACACCGGCAATTTGGTGAGACTACCGGTGCATGCTGGCGATAACCTAAATAGGGTTCGCAAAGCTAGCCTCGGACTCGAAGCCGAGCTCGCCAGAAAACCTACACATGCAGAAATTGCTGCGAAAACTGGTATGCCACTAGATAAAGTTATCGAAGCAATACGATTTGGAACTACTCCAATCTCGCTAGATGCGCCGTTAAAAGAAGGCGAAGATACGGTTATTGGCGATATGGTGGCGGATCGAAATGCTGTTGATCCAGAGGTAATCGCCGAAGTAGCTGTAGTAGCAGATGAACTAGAGAATATTTTGTCTCGATTAGATAAAAGAGAGCAGGATATCCTTCGAAAAAGGTTTGGGATTGGCACAGATAAGCCACAAGCCCTCGAAGAAATCGCCGAGGACTACGGAGTGACTCGAGAGCGCATTCGTCAAATTCAAGAACGAGCCTTGGGTAGATTAAGGCATCCTTCACTTGGAGCAAGTCGGCTCAAAGAATTCTTGAGCTAGTCACGAGCTAAGCAAAACTCAAGATTGTTTGCCTATAATCTCGGTAGCGGCGGCGATAAACTTGGCGGCCCGCTCGGGGCTAAATCGCGAAGTTTGGGGCTGGTCACGACGCTTAAAAACACGCAGTTTAGTTTCGGCATCTGCCGACAGGTTATCAAAGCGTTGAGCAAGCCACCTCAGACCAGTTAAGTCTCTTGGGTTTGGACCCAAGCCGCCAGCTATACTAATTCGAATATCTGTTTTGGTTTGGATAGCCTCTATCAGCTTGGCGTATTTTGTGCGGTCGAAGGAAGTGCCGGTGCCACCAGATGTGTCAAGTAAAACATAATTGACTGGGAGCAATTTAAGCTTCTCGGTAAAAACATCTGGCGGGGCTTGGCAGGCTTGCTGGTTGGCCTGCAGAATGATATTTCTAGCTAAGCCCATTTGGCGAATCATTTTAAGGGTGTCGGTGAAGTCGGCGCTAAGCCAGTCGAGGTTATTTAGCTGGATGATGCTAGTTGGTGGAATTTGCCTTACAACAGTTTTCGAGTACATCCCAGCGTAACCATGACTCCTCTCACCGATGGTATGTTCGCTACAAGCCCGCATAATGGCTCGAACAAAACCAAGTGTGTTACGTGGAGTAGGATCTCTTTGGTTGATATGTAAAGCCAGTTGACCACGCCCAGCATTGCGAGTGGCCTCGGCTACATCTGCGATAGCATCTGGACCGCTCGGATACCAAAAGCTACCGCGTTTAGTTTCGGCACCAATGAAGCTAGAAGCCGACACCTGGACACCGTATAGTACCGATCGAGGACCCAGATTATGAAGACCTGCAGTTTTCTCAATTTCATTGCCACTAGCCATGCCACAGACCGATACATATTGTTCGGGACCTAGATGACTACCCATTTTGAACTCCGTCGAAACCGTAGCCAACCCGGGCGCTGAGCAGGTCGGCGGCGTGCACTAACACCGCCATCGGCTTCATAGTGCGCTGGTGCGGGGTGTAGTCGGCATCGCGTAAACCTTCGGCGTATTGCAAGGCATTTTGTTGATTTGGGTCGAGCTGGAACTGCCAGTTGGCAAATAACTGTTCACGAAAGCGTTTGCGGCCGGGCTTGGTGGAAAGCCAGCACTCAGCCTTAAACGTGCCATCCACAAAATTGTAATGATAGCCGAACGGTTTTTCGATGTCGTGTAGTGCACCAATTAGTAGGGCATCGCCGAGCTCAAAACGCTCATCTTCGGCAATCGTAGCAAGCCAACCAGACTGCTCGCAGAATGCGTAAAGCAGGGCGATTGTTCGATTGACCTGAATTACATGTTCGATGTATCCACCAGGCCAAGCTTGATGAATTGCTCGAGAACCCGGTGCCAGGCAAATTTGTTGCCAGTGTGTTTGGTAGAGTAATCGAAGATCGTAACCATTATCTCCTGGTATTTCACGGAATAAGGCCGCCTCGAAGAACTGATCGATTAGTCGGGTTCGGACGCGTTCACCTGGATATTGTTCGTTAATCATTGGCGTCTCCCATTAATCTATCCAGAGCACCTTGATGTTCGATTATCTCCTGGGTAGTGGTGACTGTGTTAGTTTGAGCTTGCTCGAGCGCGAATCGCGATAACATATGGCAGCCTGTCATTGGGAAACTGTCGAAAGTGCTGCCGAGATTCTGAAAGATCGGCTCGAAGCCAGTTAGGCCTTGTCGGCGCCAACCAAATGGATATAGCTGACCAAGCTGACCGCGAGCAATGCTTGCGGCACCAACGATGGCAGAGCGGACATGCCAGTAGGTGGGCGTATAGCCCGGCTCGGTTTGATCTTGGCCGTCTTTCATCTCGACGAATATTAACAAACCACTAAGTTTTGAGATTTGCCAGCGCCAAAAATATTGGGACTTTATAAAATATTGCTCCAGCCAAAAGTTATCTGGACTATTGCCGGCAATTACCATCATCTCTGGATAATCTCCATAGAATCCTTCGTGCGGTAAAAAGCTGCACATTAGGGCTGTTTGGCCAGCTTTCGAGAATGGCCGAACTCCCCACTTTGCCTCAATATCTGTTCGATGGTAGATTGTTTCGATATTTTTACCTAAGTCTTGTATTTGTTCTGGCAGTAGTTCTGTGCTTGTAGCCATTGCTAACCTCCTTATGATCAGCAATTTAACTAAACTTCAATGCTTGTGCTAGACAGGACTTTTGGACTCAAATTAACTTGAGCTTCGTATTTTGCTTCTTGGCGTCAGGTCTTCAGGTGCGGATAAGATAGTGGTTTTCTCTGGTAGAAGCGATACATTGGTATCGGTGATAGCAGAAAAACTGCTAGATTGTCTGCAACTAAAGTTCTGAGCGGGAATCAAAGTGCGGAACTCATGTTAAACTTGAGTATGTGAAACAGATAGATATTAGCCATCATATACAGCGGCGAATCTTTAACCGTCTAGTTGGTGCCGAGAGCATGCGCTACAGCGAGCTCAAGCCGAAAGAGCTCGAGGCCAACGCCTTTATGTATCATCTCAACGAGCTAATTAAAGCCGGTTTAGTCGAAAAGCAAGACAAGCAGTACCAGCTAACCGAGACCGGCAAGGCTTTAGCGACCCGCTTTAGTATCCGCGAGTCAGGCATTCGGCTTATGCCGACAACCTTGAGCGTAATTTATCTACACAGCCAAGACGAGCAAACTTTATTGTATCGTCGTAAACGCCAGCCGTATATCGATGCACTGGGTTTTCCGAGTGGCAAAATCCATTTAGGCGAAACTCTAGAAGAAGCCGCCTACCGCGAGCTCGAAGAGAAATGTGGTTACCAACCCAAAGAAGTCAAACTAACTCTAAAGGGTGAATTCAGCTTGGTTAGCAGGCGAGATAAATTTATCGAGAACCACGTGATCGGTCATTTATGGGAGGGTATGGTTATCGACAAGAAGACACACACCAACCATGCTGGTGAGACGTACTGGGCAGATTGGCAAGCAGAAGATTACAGCCAGTTTATACCTGGGTTTAAGGAATTAATCGAGGCTAGCAAACAAAGCAATCAGTTCGTACTCGATCTCAAGTTTGATTAACTTGCTTTCTGGGTTGCTGCCAAAAAACCTTCGATTTTTTGCCTGGCAAGTTCGGCTCGAGCCTCGAGGCCGACAGCTGGTAGATCGGCCATATTGCCGGCAAAGCAGTTGGCGTATACGGAGTGGGTTGCCAGGGCAATTCGAGCGGCAAATTCCCTGGACTCACGACGGACAGGAGTATTGGCGTAAGTTGGCAGTTGTTCGAGGAACAATGCAAAGCTGTAACGAGCCGCTGCCGCTAGACGGCTAACATGCCGGGTAGCTAAATCGCCAGCGGCGTTGATAGCGATAAAGGCTAGGTTGTCGACAAGCGAACGGTCGCAAATTACCAACTCACTGCCGGCTGCCAGAGCCTCTAAGCGCAAAGATTCGTCGACTACTATTGGCAGGAACGACGGGTAGTCGGTGGTTGGCAGGATTGGCGTATAGTCGGGGTCGATCGCTTGTTTGTCAAGCTCACGTAGAATTACCGACTCGGCTGGTTCGGGCACAAAATGGGCCTCTGGGAATGCTTCCTTTAGTTGATTAAAAAGAGTAGTTTTGCCCGAGTGTGGTCCGCCGGTGAGAACTAACTTTGTTTGTGCCATAAGGCTTGCTCCTGTTTACAACAAGAGCTTATGGCCACCTAGTTACAAAAAACAGCCAATAGATTTTACTCAAAACATATTGAGTAAAATATCGAGCGATTGTGTTAGGATGTTTTAGATTAAGGAGACTTTAATGGCAGCAGAACTACCAGTCGAGATAGAAGGCAAGTGGCTTATAGAAAACGATTTGTGGCGACAGCAAAGAGTTTTGCGGGTCGTAAATATCTTTCAAGGCTATCTCAAACCAGATTCTAGCGGCATGGCAAGACGTATACGCTACAGCCACACAGCTGGCGATGAATCGATGCGTAGCTGCCAGTGGCTTCAGACCGCTAAAGGTGAGCGAGTTAATGGTCAAGCTACAGAAGTGGAAACCGATATTACCCGGATAGAGTTTGAGGAGCTTTGGCCACAGACTGAAGGCAGTAGGGTTAGTAAGTCTCGGTATTATCTAGACCTAGAGGCAGCGGGCAAAATCCGCGCAAAAGAAGTGATTGTCGATATCTTCCAAGGAGATCTACTTGGATTAGTCATGGCCGAGATCGAGGTTGCAAACCTAGAAGATTTGCAAATGCTTCGTGAACAACCACCAGTTTGGTGTGGCTTAGACGTTACCGATATTAAAGGGTACTCGAACGCTCAGCTTGCATGTAACGGTTTGCCGAGCAGTGCTTGATAATCAACTTACATCTGTTAGAATTGTCGTTATGCAGAAGAGCTACTATTTTGGGTTGTTTGTCCTCGCCTAAGCGAGAGTAACTTCATTCTTCTATATATAGCTAAACTAAACGGATAAAAACCATGAAACGATACAACCCGAAAGATATTGAGCCCAAGTGGCAAGCCTGGTGGGACGAGCAAAAGACATATCAGGCCAACCTGGCTAGTGACAAACCAAAATACATCGCCATGAGCATGTTTAACTACCCCAGTGGGGCTGGTATTCATATCGGCCATGCTATGAATTACACAATCAGCGATGTGCTAGCCCGGGTTAAGCGCCAGCAAGGCTACGAAAGCTACCACCCTGTTGGCTGGGATGCTTTTGGATTGCCAGCCGAAAACTACGCTATTAAAGCTGGGGTTAGCCCCCAAGCTAGCATGGCCACGATTATTCCGAGCTATCACAAACAGTACAAAGCTATGGGTTGGAGCAACGACTGGAGTAAAGAGATCGCTACTCACGAGCCAATTTATTACAAATGGACACAATGGTTGTTTAGCGAAATGTATCGGGCCGGCCTGGCCTACCAAGACGCGCGGATGCAGTGGTGGTGTACCAAATGCCAAACCGTACTGGCAAACGAACAAGTAATCGACGACAAATGTTGGAGGCACGACGGTGCCGACGACCCGATTGTTGAAAAGCGTGAAGTCAAGCAGTGGTTCTTTAAAATCACCGACTACGCCGACGAGCTGCTCGAAGCCACCGATGCCCTAGATTGGACAGAGGCTGTCAAAACTGCCCAAAAGAACTGGATTGGCAAGAGTAAAGGCGCCGAAATAATATTCAATATCGACAACACAGACCAGTCAATAACTGTCTTTACAACGCGTCCCGATACTTTATTTGGGGCTACATTTATAGTTTTGGCTCCCGAGCACGAGTTGGTGGCGAGTGTTACAACTCCGGAACAAAGAGAGGAAGTCGAAGCCTACCAAAAAGCAGCAGCCAAGAAAGACGAGGTCGAGCGCCAAGCCAACAAAGACAAGACAGGTGTGTTTACTGGCGCTTATGCCATTAACCCTATCAATAACAAGCAAATTCCAATCTGGATTGCCGACTACGTTTTAGTAGGCTACGGTACAGGCGCAATCATGGCCGTCCCGGCTCACGACGAGCGCGACTTCGAATTCGCTACAAAGTTTAATTTAGAGATAACTGAAGTTGTTGCACCAGAGTTTGGCAATCCTCTAGTAGATGCGGTTGATGTGACCGGTCCGGTGGTTCTTGGCTATGATCCCGAGACGGATAGATTCATGAGTTTAATAAACACCAAGAACGACATGCGCTGGCTAGCATCGGGTGGTCTAGAAGATGGCGAAAGTTATGAAACCGCAGCCTTAAGAGAGTTAAAAGAAGAGGCAGGTTTTGAGAATGTTTCAAAACTTATACAGCTAGGCGGACCAACTTACTCTTACTACTTTAATCCAAACAAAAACAGCAACCGTCGATCGTTTAGCTACCTGTATATGGCAGTGATCGACGAGACAGAACAGAACAAGCAGATGCTTGAAGAGCACGAGGCATACAGAGTAGATTGGTCAACGCTTGATGAGATAATAGCGGACTTTAACAACGAGCCCGAGGGACGTGGGCACTGGTTAATTGGAATGGAGAGGGCAAGAGAAGCCGCAAAAGCTCATAAAGAGGGTAGAGAATACCAATCAGAAGTTTTCACTGAAGAAGGTGTGTTATTTAATTCGGATAAATATAACGGGCTATCAAGTTCAGAAGCACGGGAGCAGATTGTGGCTGATCTTGCCAAGCAGGGTGTAGCCGAAGAAAAGACAATTTATAAGATTCGTGACTGGAGTGTTAGTCGTCAACGTTACTGGGGGGCGCCGATTCCGATGGTGCACTGTGTTGAGTGTGGTCCGGTACTTGTACCAGACGACCAATTACCAGTGGTTTTGCCAGAATTAGAAGATTTTGCCCCAAGTGGTGATGGCCGCAGCGCTCTAGCACGCGCAACCGACTGGGTGCAAACTACCTGCCCGGAATGTGGCGGGCAAGCCGAGCGCGAAACCGACACACTCGACACCTACATTTGCAGCAGCTGGTACATGCTACGTTACTTTGACCCAAGCAATGAAAAAGCCATTTTCGATAGCAAAGTTGTCAATAAATGGATGCCGATCGACTTTTATAACGGTGGAGACCACGCTACGGCTCACATGATTTATGCCCGATTTATTACACGTTTCTTACACAAACAGGGTTTGGTGGAGAATCCCGAGCCATTCAAGCGTTTCTTGTTTAACGGCAAAGTTACTGCAAGTGACGGTACGATGTTTAGTAAGAGCAAAGGCAACGGGGTCGACCCGCTAGAAATAATTAACGATGGCTATGGTGCCGACGCGCTGCGTACCTATCTAATGTTTGCTGCCCCGCTAGAGCTGTGGATGCGTTGGGATCCACAAGGTGTGCCTGGCACTTTCCGTTTCTTAAACCGGGTCTGGAACTTGGTGCAAGAATTTAACGATGCCAAAAGCTCTGAGAACCAGAAAAACATAACTGATAATGTCGATAAGCTCTTGCTACAGACAGTTCACAGCACAATCCATAAAACCAGTAAAGACCTAGAAGATACCAAGTACAACACGGCGATCGCCTCGATGATGGCTTGCACCAACGAGCTATATAGACTCAAAGAAAAAGATGGTTACAGCTCTAGCCATTGGCAGTTTGTGCTCGAAAGTCTTGTGCAGCTAATTGCCCCGTTTGCCCCGCATACCGCCGAAGAGCTATGGCACGATCTAGGCCATGAGGACAGCGTAAACAAAGATCACTGGCCAGAGCACGACGATGCATATTTGACAAAAGATACAGTCACGATTGGCGTATCGGTTAATGGAAAGGTCAGGGGAGAACTGCAGATAGCAGCGGATTCTGCCGAAGTCGATGTGCTAGCAGCAGCCAAAGAGCTAGAAAACGTCAAAAAATACTTGAGTGGCGGCACCAAAAAAGAAATCTATGTGCCCGGCCGCCTAGTTAATTTTGTAGTTTAGTCTAGTACAAGTGCTGGCAAGTGTTCTGGCGATAGTTCAACACGCCTACCTAGCCAATTTGGTACTGATTTCGGGATTACGAGCGCCTGATTATCTGGATCTACACCAAGAACGTTAGACCTAAACATGTGAATAATTCGAGCAGCTCGGCGAGAAATTGCTTGTTCATGGAGTTCCTCCATAGATTTTCCAGATGCTTCTGGTGCAGGGCGAGCAACGTTGTTATCGCCGTGGCTACTAAAACTGTATCTAAACGCATCTAACTCACCTTCCGAGTCGAATATTGCAGTTAATCTTTCGTCCCCAGTCCCCTCAGAACTTACACCAACTCCAACACTCAAAACATTTGGCAGGCGCACTATTTGCGGTCCGCCGAATCTGCGGTTCCACTGGGCGGTTGCGTCTATATCAGGAGCTCCTTCTCTTTGGGCTTCCGGGTTATGCCAGTGGACTACTTCGGAAGTTTGATACCTTTGATTTCGGAGTGTGTCTCGATCACCGTGATCGTAAACTGCATTTACATATTGGCATAGCCAACGCAAGTAGGCTTCGCTTGCACGCCGATCTTCTGGGGTGACCAGGCCGTAATCTTCAGTATGTAGTTCGGGAGGACGGTGGTCGGCTAGCTGCCCACCGTGTTTGGCTCGTTCTTTATGTCGATTTCTTCTACCCATTCTGCAAGCATATCGTCAAGAAAAACATTCTGCAAGCATAAGAGCTAAGGATCATAAATGCCTTCTGGGTCGCCTAGATCGCGTTCGGTTTGTTCTAGGCCTTGATCGTAATACTCGGTTTGCCAATCGTATGGTTGTTTGTCTGGTTCGGACTCAACAGATAATTTGGCGGTTATAATTTTGGCTAACCGCTGGTATCCCCGATAAGCAGGATGTCGCTGGTATGCTCTAGCTTTATCGGTAGGAATGGCGATTATATTGTCGTCTGACTCGTAGGCCATGAACACAAGCATAAACAGAATATATAGAATAGTCAGCAATCTATGTCACACCTGGCAACAAGCCGAGGCAAATATGTACATTTTAGGAAATAGGGAACATTGAATGGGTTAAGGCTCTCTCGCCCGACGGGTCAGAATCGACCCGTCGGGCACCTCGTGGGCCACTCCTACGGCTGACGCCAAGGAGCGTTCGGGTCCAGGAAGCCACCCCAGTCGGGGTTGGCGAGGCGCTGCCTCGTCCGGTACCCAACGGGTTTGACGTATGGCCTATGTGTCTTTAACTGACCCAAAAGCCAGAAAAAAGCACCGAGGCAACTGAGCGCTGCGATCAACGCAGCGAACCCATGCGGCGCATACGCGCCATCGATATGACACCAACAGCGCCAAGTTACGTACATCAGCGCGCCTGTGGCTAAAGCCATCAGGAGTGCGCTTCCGAGCACGATTAGCTTTTTCATCGGGTCCTCCTGAAAATTTGAGCGAACTGGTTGGCGATCGCCATCGCGGCAAAAACTATTGCCGTGGCGATCAAGTTGATCACCACAATGATGACTAGCTCGCCATCGTAAGCCGGTTGCTTTTTGGCTTTCACTTGTTTCTCCTTGTTTGTGCCGGTTAAGGCGTGGCACGCTGAGTCGATTTGCCCGCGCGAGGAGAAAACATGCTACTTAAGCCAATGTTCCCCTAAAATATACATATAGTTAAAGAACGTGGCTTGCAATAAGCCACATATTATATTATAGCATAAACACCTATGTTTAGTCAAGCCACCCTACGTATCGCAAATCTTTTTTACGAGCTTATGCTATCTGCTGTTAAAATATATTAAGTGATCCGATATATGCTTCAGAAACTGATTACTTTGCAAGTAGCTATTCTGCTGATTTTTGCATTTCTGGGTGTACCGACAGCAGCTGCGGCTACAGATATGAGTTGCGATCCAGCTACCGATTATCCTCAGTTTAGCTCTTTATTTCATGTCCCAGAAGCAAGCTACGACATATATGTTCGATTAAGTAATCACGAAAAAAAGTCGGTAAATTTCGATCTATTTAGTGGCAACGATAGCTCCGATTGTCGCCAACTTGGCCGGGTTAAGGCTAGCTCAACTTCTTGGCAAAAAATCGGTAGTGATTTGAAGTTTTTGGACGAGGATGCAACGTTTTTATATGCAAAAGTCCCAAACGAAAATCAGCTTGGCACATTACCGCCACAGATTGTTTTTATAAATAGTGATTTAGGCTGTTCTCCTGAAAAATGTCGGACAGACTACAACGACCAACAATATACGATTGTCCCACAAACAGTCTCTTATCTTTACGATAACCTAAAAGTGTCTTTGATCGAACAATTTAGCGGGGTAGATGTCGAAAATGTTAATTATTTTGTCGATGGCAAGCTACTGTATAAAAGCGATAACACATCATTAGATAAATGGCGGTTATTGCCCGGACAACATACGGTAGTTAGTCGAGTTAAATTTACGAACGGTCAGGCTTTGATCTTGAATCAATCGCTCAAAATCGATATCAACCCGATTCAGATAATTGCTCCATACTATCTAAAGCTTCTACCAATCTTAAAACCAGTTGGGCTATTTGTAGCCTTACTGCTCGGCTACTATGCTGTCTTACTTCTTCTCCGGTCGATTAGTCGAAAAAGACGATGGAAGCAAGCTCATTTTAACAACCCAGAGTCGCCGATAATACCAATCGATTTAAAAACGAAATATAAGCTAGCCGAGAATCGCCTCGAGCTCGAGCAAGCCAAGAAATATTTGTTGCCAGCTGTAATGGTGTCTTTGGTGGGTCTTGGTGTTTTTTATGTGCTGACAACTTGGGTGATTGCCGTTTTTCGGGTCGACGGGGTTAGTATGGAGACAACTCTTCACAACAACAGCCATCATCTAATATTCAAACTGCCAGACACCTATGCTCGAATTACTCGCTCGCAGTACATACCAAGCAGGTATGACGTGGTTATTTTCGAAAAAACAGACACCTCGAACATTCAAGGTATCGATCTTAGCGAAACTACGCATGTGGTCAAAAGAGTTATTGGCCTACCTGGGGAGCGAGTGGTTATAGATGGTGGCTACATACTTGTCTATCCAAAAGATTCAACCAACCCAATTGAGGCCGATCTTCAGCAGCCTTGGTCGACGGTTTTATCGCCAAGTTATGGCACCAAGATTGACATTACGCTTAAAGACGACGAACTTTTTGTGGCTGGTGATAATCGAGTAGATTCAATCGACTCACGCATTTATGGTCCGATTAAAATCGATGAGCTCCGCGGTAAGGCATTATTCCGACAACCTAGCGATAGGGCGGTGTATCAACCGGAACTTTAGAATTTTGTTCAAAGCGCAGATATTAACACAATCAACTTGCGATCTACCTCTGTTTAATGTATAATTCTGCGGATTTAATCTAAACATAAGGAGGTTTACTTTGGGTAAGCCAAAGAAACAGACTACCAAGCGACGCACAGGTAATCGTCGTAGCCACTTGGTACTAAAGTTGGCTCGAGCTGTGAACGCAAAGTCACCAGTAAAGGCACGCACAACTAAAAACGAAACTGGCTCAAAAAAAGCCAAATAAACATTTCAGCTCATGGTAAAATGAGCTGCAGTAGGAGAGTATTAACAAGGTAATTCTATGGCATCGAACCGACACTTAGGCCGGATAGTCACACTCCAAACTCTTTATGAGTTTGATTTTCGGGTGGGATGTGCCGACCCAGATGTCGATATCGCCGAGATTTTGCAGCGCAATATTCAGCGCTATAGCGAAACTATCGAGGATAAGCAATTCATAGAAGACCTAGTTAAAGCAGTTCTAGAAAAGGCCAAAGAACTAGACACCGAGCTGCAACCGATTGCTCCAGATTGGCCGATTGATCAGATAGCTAGAATCGATAGACTAGTCTTAGAGATTGGCCTATACGAGCTAAAGTATAGCCCTAGTGTTCCACCAAAAGTGGTTATTAACGAAGCTGTCGAGCTAGCCAAAGGTTTTGGTGGCGACAACTCGAGCAAATTCATCAATGGTGTACTCGGAACTGCCTATAAAAATTTAGAGCAATCTAAAAAAGCAAAAACTTCTACCAAATCTAAGAAGAAAGAAGTTGCTGATGGTCAAAAGACCGAAACCATTTAAAGAGTTTAAGAAATTTGTAAAACGTCATCGTCCGGCAATCCAGGATGTCTTAAAAGAATCGCGCTCTGGCGGAATAGTTTACCGAATCAGTAAATCTGGTGATATCGAGTTTCTGTTGTTTCAGGATGCTCGTGGCAGGTGGTCGATACCCAAGGGCAGCCTGGAAGAAGGCGAGCGCCCCAAAGAAACTGCCCGTCGCGAAGTTCACGAAGAGACAGGCCTAGATATTAACGATCTAGAAACTCAAGATTACTTGGGTATAAATAACTTTAGGTATCGGCGAGAAAACAGCTTGGTTTTAATCAGAATGAAAGTATATTTGGTTAAGGCCAGTGGCAACACCGACAAGATAAAAGGCGAAGACTGGATGATGGGTGTCCGTTGGTTTAAGGCCAAAGATGCCCTCGATAACATCGAATACGATGATATCCAAAAGTTGATGCTAATTGCGATTAAGAAGATAAAAGAAAACCATCATGTTAAGGAGAAAAATTAATGCAACCAGTCGACTATGATGAACTAGCCATTAAAATAACTGGCAGTAAATTTACCGACCCAGAAATCTTTATCACTGCTTTTACGCATCGATCCTATCTGAACGAGCATAAAAAAAGTGCTAAAGAACACAATGAAAGACTCGAGTTTTTAGGTGATGCTGTGCTCGAACTGGTAGTCACCGAGTACCTGTATGCGCATTATGACGAGCCAGAAGGTATCCTAACCAACTGGCGAGCAGCTTTAGTGCGCACCGAGAGTATCAGTGCAGCCGCTCACCGACTTGGATTCGACCCATACCTACGACTATCACGCGGTGAAAAACGGGGTTCAGATCGAGCCCGAGACCAGATTATGGCCAACACCTTCGAAGCAGTGATTGGCTCGATTTATTTAGACAAAGGCTATCAGACAGCTGCATTGTTTATCGAAACCAACATATTAAGCACACTCCAGGAAATTCTCGAAACTGGTTCGTGGCTAGATGCCAAGACCCGCTTGCAAGAGAAAGTTCAGAGCGACGAAGGTATGACTCCAGTTTACAAGGTATTAGAAGAAGAAGGCCCCGATCACGAAAAAGTCTTTACGGTTGGTGTATATGTGGGCGATAAGCTACGTGGTGAGGGCAAAGGCCCATCTAAGCAGATAGCCCAGCAGGAAGCCGCCGAAAAAGCTCTAAAAAACTAAAAAACTCTACCTCTGTTGACAAAAGGGTTCGACTCAGTTAAAATCTACGGGTTAATTTGTGGAAAAGTAATAATAAAGGAATTTAATGCTAGTAATTCGCATGCAACGCACCGGTCGCCGCGGACTCGCTCAGTACAGAATGGTTGTCCAGGACTCGCGTCAGACACCTACAAGTGGCAAAAATGTCGCTAGTTTAGGCCACTACGATCCGCACACTAAAGAAAACGGTGTCGACATCGAAAAGGCTAAATTTTATCTTGAGCATGGCGCTCAACCATCTAACCGAGTCGCCAAGTTTTTGAGCGATAATGGTGTTAAGTTGCCAGACTGGGTAAATCTAGACAATAGCAAAGCCGCGAATATCAAAAATGCCGAAAAACTTCGCAAAAACCGTCCAGTCGAAGAAGTTGCCGAAGAGCCAGCTGCCGAGGCAAGCGAAGCTGTCGATACACCTGCCGAAACCGAAGAAACTCCAGCGGCCGAAGAACCTGTTGTCGACACAACTGCCGAAGCCGAAAAACCAGCCGAAGCTTAGGAATATACCGAATAGTTTACAAAAAAAGAGTCAATTTGGCTCTTTTTTTGTAAATTTTACTTAAATAACAGTTTAAGTACGAAGTGGAAATTTAATTTAAATTAAATTTAAATTAAATTTCAAAAATATGCGATTAATAATTTTGTGCTAACGAAAACAGAAAAAATGGTTATTACTCAAACCTTAACATCTTTCCTCTCACCCCTTAAGATCAGGCAGTTCGAAATGTATTGAGCGAGTGGTATAATGTAGTTACATTAATAGTAGGAGAGGTGCAGTATGTCGAATATTGACCAAGATTTTGTTGAATATGTAGTAAAGTCGATCGTCAGCCAGCCAGACAAGGTAAAGGTAGACCGCAAAATAGATGAAAAAGGAGTCCTCTTAACGCTCGAAGTCGATCAAGAAGATCTCGGACGTGTTATTGGTAAACGTGGAGCAACCGCTCAGAGTATCCGCACACTTCTTCGCGCTTTAGGCACAAAGAACGATGCCCGTTATAATCTTAAAATCGCCGATAACGGTGAGCCAAAAATGAGTTCTGGTCGCAGCCAAGGCGCATGGGGTTCAGACGATAGCTCGTCTAGCGCGAAGCCAGCGGATGATGCAGCTGATGCGTCTACTTCGGACGATGTGGTTGAACCAGAAGAGGCCACCGAAAGCGTTGCCGATAAGGCTCGCAAAGAACTAGCCGATCTCGACGATCTCGATATTTAAAGATTCTTGCTTGTGTTTTTGTGATCGAGACTGTAGAATAAAACAACTCGATCATGATATTTAAGAGCTCATGCGAGCCGATATACCACTAGGTATTCGGGAGCTTTATGTGATCAAACAACCGCCTTTTGTTGGCGGTTGTTTGTGTTTTAGACCTAAAAATTGTGATATAATAAACTTAATGAAAATTCAAATAAAAGGAAAAGAGCAGCCAGCAGCGGCGATTTATTCGACGCTCCTGCGCGATGGGAAAAACCTGGGTTTTTCCCATAAGGCGGAGCCGAAGTGAAAATTCAAATAATCAGTCTGTTTCCAGAAGTTTTTAAAGAGTATCTGCAAGTTGGCATGATGCGAAAGGCGGTTGAAGCCGGCAAAGTTGAATTTATCTTAACAAACCTAAGAGATTATGGCCTTGGGCCACGCCAGACTGTCGACGACACACCTTACGGTGGTGGAGATGGTATGCTACTTAAGCCAGAGCCAATCGTTGCGGCGATTGAAACAGCCAAGCTAGATTTACCAAATAGTAAAGTCATCTTAATGACCCCCCGTGGCGAAACCTTTAGGCAGTCCGATGCCACTGGGCTAGCCGACGAAGGCAAAGACCTGATTTTTGTGTGTGCTCGCTACGAAGGATACGACGAACGAATTACTGCATGGGTAGACGAGCAACTCAGCATAGGCAATTATGTGTTGACTGGTGGTGAGCTACCAACTCTTGTGGTAATCGACGCTCTAGTACGCCTAATCCCTGGTGTATTAGGTGGTGATCAAAGTATCGAAGTCGAGAGTTATAGCGACGACAAAACCAGGGAACACCCTCAATACACTCGCCCAGAAGAATTTAGAGGTGTTAAGGTACCAGATGTTTTGCTCAGTGGTAACCATGCCCTAATTGACCAATGGCGAAGAGACAACCAAATAAATGCCGATGAGTGAAATCGAAATATTTCCTGGATACCCTGTCGACCAAGAGGTGTTAGCTAGAAGCGGACTGTGCCCTCGCTACTATGATTACATCGAGGTAGTGCCAGATAGCAATCCGGTTTTCGGTGGTATGCCATTTAACTATGGTTTTCCTGGGCAACTTGGCCATAAGGTTTATGTTTTTCGCGATATATTTAATTTTCTTAATGATAAATTTGTCGAGCAAGGCTTGCCATCTCAAAGAACTGTTGTAGATTATCTGGGTGTAATCGCTGGCATGACTACTGCAATAGCTCTGAGTCACGAGTTCTCCGATACTGCAATGAGGCTTATTGATAACCAGACTCTAGGCTTAAAGATTTTTACTCAAGAGGATTTATTGCGTGCTCGCAGGGCATTACAGGCTGCCGAAATAGAAATGCCAGTACTCCGCGATATGCTCGATCAATGTTTAGATGTATAATATCCTGTAGTTGAAGACTGGAGGGACAATATGAAAAAAGTATACGCGCACTGTGATGTGCCATGTGGAATCTACGAAACAGATACAATGCGTCATGCGGCCGACACTTGCCGCCGGATGGTTGAAAAGATCGAGGAGCTTGGCGAAGATACCGACCTAGAACATCGTAACCAGTTTGTCAGGGCTGTAGTGGTCAAAGAAGAACATGCCCAGAAGTGCAAAGACCAGCTGTATTTGCTCTGGAGTGATTATTTTAAACCAGAGCATCTTGCCGACTTCCCAAATCTTCACGACCTATTTTGGCGGGCTACGAAGCAATGTGGCAAGGTTAAGCAGACAGTTAGCCTAGAAGTGTGCGACGAGTTAATTAAACTAGTTGCAGAAGTCGCTTCGGTATTCGCTCAGACAAAAACTCAACATTAAGATGATTTACATCCGCAGGGTCCAGGGTAAAAGCATGCTACCCAGCTTAACTCCAGGACGAGTGGTAGTAGCGATCCATAAAAAGTGGGATATTGGCGATGTGGTTATTGCCCGAGTTCGTCAAATAGAGGTTATTAAACGTGTATCGAGCTTTTCGGTTTCTAAAGTTTGCCTGAAAGGTGATAATCGCAACCATAGCCAAGACGAAGATGTTTACGAATCTCAGGTTATTGCTAAAGTTGTTTGGCCTAGAGGTCTTACAAAAGTCTAATATGCGTTGCTTGACGATTTAACGTATACGGCTGTTGGCAGTTTAAAATTACTGATTTATTACAGTTGAGCTGCTATTTGGCTCATGAGAATCTGTATCGATATATTGATGCATAAAGTTCGTGAGTAGGCTGACACCAATAACTCCAACTAGCAACATAATTGTTTGAGGTCCGGCAATTTTCTTGGCTTCGTTTTCGTGAATAGTCGGGATTATGTCACTAACAGCTATGTAGATAAACATGCCCGCGATTAGGCCTAAAATACCATCGAGTGAGAGTCCATGGGAATCGCCTAACTTAAAGAAGATTATCGCGGCCACTGTGGTCGCGAGGGCGCTAAAGATATTTACGTAAATTACTTTTAGTCTGGACATGCCTTTATCGAGCATTAGGCCAAAATCGCCAATTTCCTGTGGGATCTCGTGAGCAGCTACAGCCAGAGTAACCACTATACCCGTCTGAGAGTTCAGTAAAAATGCCGAACCAATCGCAATTCCATCTATAAAATTATGCAGAGTATCGCCAATTACCAAAAGTGATACGGTCGGATCTTTTGGGCCGTTTTCGTCGTGAACATGATGGTGGTGGAACCAGTGTAGAAAGCGCTCGAGGATAAAAAATCCGATAATCCCGATTAGGGTATAGGTTAGGGCTTTTTCGGCATCTCCGACATGAGATGCTTCAGGTAGGAGATCGACGAAAGCAGCTGACAGCAGTGCTCCAGCAGCAAAAGGTGTAGCATAATTCGAAAACTTTCCAGCCGTTTTTTTATTTGAAATAAGTAAAAACCCACCAGATAGCGACAATACGCCACCAACCAACGAGAAAAATATTACTGTCCAGAGACTAACCATTACTTAATTCTACCACTAAAATAGTAACCAAGACACGGAATTTCAAAATTAGCACTCTTGACTTTAGCGTCAAGAATCCCAGTTTTTTGCTTCTGGCTATACATTTACACTGTGCCTACAAAACCTGGATGCAGATTTATGTAAGGAAATTACACAAATTTGCCCCAGAACTTGTATCTACTAGTGAAAATACATATCCAAAAACAAATAAACTGGCACTCTTGACGCTCGAGTGCTAATTTGCGATAATGGTTGTAGTAAAAGGAGTCTAATAGCTATGGATCCGCAAGCACAGAACCAAGAACCCCAGAACCCACTCGATCAGTTTGGGCAGGACTATACCGAGCTGGCCGAAGCCGGCAAGCTCGACCCAGTAATTGGTCGCGACGAAGAAATTCGCCGCTGTATGCAGGTGCTTAGCCGCCGAACCAAGAACAACCCGGTGTTAATCGGCGAGCCAGGTGTTGGTAAAACCGCCATTGTCGAGGGCTTAGCCCAGCGGATTGTGCGCGGTGATGTGCCAAGTAGTCTTAAAAATAAACGGGTAGTAAGTATCGAGATTGGCAACTTGCTAGCTGGCGCTAGTTTTCGGGGCCAGTTCGAACAGCGCCTAAAAGACATTCTAAAAGAGGTCGAAGATTCGGGTGGCGAGATAATCTTATTTGTCGACGAACTTCATACCATCGTTGGTGCCGGCAAAGCCGAGGGTTCGGTCGATGCCGGCAATATGCTCAAACCACTGTTAGCTCGTGGCAAGCTACATATGATTGGCGCCACCACAATCAACGAGTATCGCCAGAATATCGAGAAAGATGCCGCTCTAGAACGTCGCTTCCAACCAGTTTATGTTGGCGAACCTAGCCTAGAAGATACAATCGCTATTTTACGTGGCATTCAAGAGAAATACGAAGTTCATCATGGGGTTAAGATTACCGACCAGGCGATTGTCGCCGCGGCGCGACTAAGCGATCGTTATATTTCCGATCGGTTTTTGCCAGATAAAGCCGTCGACTTGCTCGACGAAGCCACCAGCGGCTTAAAGATGCAGCTCGATAGCATGCCAATCGAGCTCGATCGGCTAACTCGGCGCAAAATGCAGCTCGAAATCGAACTTTCCGCGCTCAAAAAAGATAAATCCGACCAAGCCAAGGCTCGCAAAGCCGAGATCGAAGCCGAAGTCGAGAAGATCAAAGCCGAATCTAGCCAGCTAGAAAAGCGCTGGCAAACCGAGAAAGATATTATCGACAGACTTAACAAGTCGAGCGAGAAGCTCGAGGGTTTGCGGGGCCAGCTCGATCGCTATGAGCGCGACGGCGAGCTAAACGAGGCTGCTCGAGTTAAGTATGGCGAGATACCCGAAACCGAAAAGCAACTAGCTGAGGCTTCGGCCGAACTGGCAAAAATTCCCGAAACCGAACGTTTACTACAAGAAGAAGTTACTGCTCAAGATATCGCCGCGGTAGTTTCGCGCTGGACAGGTGTGCCAACCGAAAAGTTGCTAGAGAGCGAAACCAGCAAACTTACCCACCTCGAAGAATATCTACATCGCCGAGTAGTTGGCCAGAACCAAGCCGTCGACTCAGTTGCCAATGCGATTCGCCGCTCACGGGCTGGCATTGCCGATGCTAACCGGCCAATTGGTAGTTTCTTGTTCCTTGGCCCAACTGGCGTCGGTAAGACCGAACTTGCCAAAGCTCTGGCCGAGCAACTGTTCGACGACGAGCAAGCGATTGTGCGGATCGACATGAGCGAGTACATGGAACAACATGCGGTTTCGCGGTTGATTGGCTCGCCACCAGGTTATGTAGGCTACGAGCAGGGTGGCCAGCTTACCGAGGCCGTGCGCCGCCGCCCGTATTCAATTATCCTGTTCGACGAGATTGAAAAGGCTCACCCCGAAGTGTTTAATGTGTTGCTGCAAGTACTCGACGATGGCCGGCTAACAGATGGCAAGGGCAGGGTGGTTAACTTTACTAACACCATCGTGATTATGACTAGCAATATAGGTAGCGAGCAGATTCTTCAGTGGGACGAAGCCAGCGCCGAGCAACTAGACGAGTCTGTGCGAGGGCTATTGCGCCAGCACTTTAGGCCAGAGTTCTTAAACCGAATCGACGATATTGTAGTCTTTGAGCGGATCGAACCCGGCGCCATGCAAGCGATTGTCGACAAAGAGCTAGCCCGGGTGGCCGAGCATGTTAAGCAAACTAAAGATATTAGTTTAGAGTTCGAAGATTCGCTTAAGCAGATGTTGGCCGAAGAAGGCTACGACCCAGCTTTTGGGGCTCGCCCACTCAAACGACTAATTCAATCTAAATTACTCAACGAGTTGGCTCGGCAGATTGTTGACGGTAAAGTTATCGAAGGCAAGAAATATAAGATCGGTTACTCGGGTAAGAAAATAAGCATCGTGTAGATATGCAGCAATTAGCCGTTAAAGTTAAACCAAATAGCAAACAGGTAACTTTGGCATGGAACGGCGAAAAGCTGGCCGTTCGGTTGACTGCATCACCGCAAGATGGCAAAGCCAATCGACAACTTGTCGAAGTATTAGCTAAGGAGTTTGGACTAGCCAAGCGCCAGGTGGTTATAGCCAAAGGTCATACTAGCTCAAACAAATTACTACAACTAGATGTCAGCCAAGCACAACTAGACCAGCACTTGGCTGGTTTAGATCAGTTGCCCGAGCAAACTAAGTTGCTACCACTGTAGACTGCGAACTTCTTCGTCGGGGGCTTCTAGTTCGGCTTGTTCAAGTAAGTCTACCTGCTGAATTTTCTCGATAAAATCTTCGGCAGAATGAAAAATCGTGCTGTTATGAAACTTGTTTAAAGCAGCGTGTATGGCTTTAGGCATCGATAAATTTTCGGCTGCTTGTAGGAAATGCCTGATCGTAGCAGGATAGGTGCTCACTTCTTGGCCGAGTCGAGCAAACAGGTCGTCTTTGGCCTTCAAATTTTGTAGGGTTGTCATCTCACCTCCTTACACTTATATTATACGCCCAGTAGTCAAATATTTCTTTCTAACAGAGGTTGAGAAAAGTCGCCCCGCCAAGTATAATCTGCTGGTTGTACATGCTCTAAAATGTACGCCAGTACTAGCCAATTCATAACTTGTTATGAATTGAGATGAGCAAAGATGATCTATCGGCCTGACGATTTTACTACTTGATCGTAAAATCGCCTACCCGATAGTTGTCATCTATTGCGACGATGGGATGTGGCCAAGTGGTAAGGCGCCTCGCTCTGGACGAGGAGATCGTAGGTTCGAATCCTACCATCCCAGCCACGAAATGAGATTAGCTTATGCTAATCTTTTTTCGTGCTTGTGATTGGTTGATTGGGTTCTGTGAATGGGCAGCGAAGCTGCTATATTCGCATGGTTCGGGCATCAAGCTCGCTCGCAGAAGCTTGCTTCGAGAACGAGAGAAGTATGCACGATGTCATCCTGCCGTCCCAGCCAGACTCAGCACCAGACAACAAAGACCCGGTTCCATGACCGGGTTTTGTCGTCTCTTGAGGTAATTCCGGTTCGAATCCTGTTTGACCGTAAACCCCCATGGAAACTGGACAGTAATCTAAAGACCGGGTTCCTTGACCATGATCTAGCGCCAATTACTATGCACTAAGTTAGTTAAGTATCAGTACTCGTAGTAGGTGT